>NZ_JTLF01000028.1:0-37787 GCF_000798855.1 Enterobacter sp. ZOR0014
AATCTTCTCGCCCACTTCCAGCAGCAGGTTGAAGTTTTTAAACAGCGGACCTTCATCGAAGCCTTTGGTAAGGGCTTCCACTTCCAGCGCGTTACGGAACAGTTTCTTGTCCTGCTCGAAGCGGATGAACGGGTTCTGACGGCTGGAGGCTTTGACTTCTTCCAGCTTGATTTTGTCGATCTGACGGGCGCGGGACGTCGCCTGACGAGACTTAGAGGCGTTCGCGCTGAAGCGGCTGACGAAGGATTGCAGATCCGCAATCTGCGCTTTCTTCTTGGCGTTGTCGGCCAGCAGGCGTTCACGCGCCTGGGTCGCAGCCGTCATGTATTCGTCGTAGTTGCCCGGGTACACGCGCAGCTCGCCGTAGTCCAGATCCGCCATGTGCGTACAGACCATGTTCAGGAAGTGACGGTCGTGCGAAATGATGATCATGGTGCTGTCGCGGTCGTTCAGCGTCTGCTCCAGCCAGCGGATGGTGTCGATGTCCAGGTTGTTCGTTGGTTCGTCGAGAAGCAGGATGTCCGGGTTAGAGAACAGCGCCTGCGCCAGCAGGACACGCAGCTTCCAGCCTGGCGCGACTTCACTCATCGGGCCGTAATGCTGTTCAACAGGAATGCCCACGCCCAGCAGCAGCTCGCCCGCACGCGCTTCAGCTGAATAGCCATCCATCTCGCCGTAATGCGTTTCCAGTTCGGCCACTTTGTAGCCGTCCTCTTCGCTCATTTCAGCCAGTGCGTAAATGCGATCGCGCTCCTGCTTCACTTCCCACAGCTCCGCGTGCCCCATGATCACGGTGTCCAGCACGGTGAACTCTTCGAAGGCGAACTGATCCTGACGCAGCTTACCGATGCGCTCGTTCGGATCGAGCGACACGTTGCCAAGCGTCGGCTCCAGGTCGCCGCCGAGGATCTTCATAAAGGTGGATTTTCCGCTACCGTTGGCACCAATCAGGCCGTAACGGTTGCCGCCGCCAAATTTGACGGAAATGTTTTCGAACAGCGGCTTACTGCCAAACTGCATAGTGACGTTGCTGGTAACTAACACGGGGAGATTCCTGCGAAAAGTGTGATAAACACGGCATTATGCCACAATTCCGAATTGAGATCCCGTGTTGCGGCAATCCACTAAACTTTAACAAAATCGAAAAAAATGTGATTTCGTACACATCTGAATTCCCTGCGAGCGGGAATGCACATATAATGCGCTCCCATCATAGATTCAGACTTATCAACTCATCGCCTGAATGGCTTAGATACCTCGCACAACATGAACATGAAATTAACAACGCTTTTTGCGGCGGCGTTAGCCGTAGTAGGTTTTTGTAAGACCGCGTCTGCGGTGACGTATCCCCTGCCGACAGACGGAAGCCGTCTGGTGGGCGAAAACCAGGTGGTGACGGTACCAGAAGGTAACTCTCAGCCGCTGGAGTATTTCGCCGCACAGTACCAGCTGGGCCTGTCCAACATGCTGGAAGCAAACCCGGGCGTTGACCCGTATCTGCCAAAAGCGGGTACCGTACTGAATATTCCTCAGCAGCTGATCCTGCCGGATACCGTTCATGAAGGTATCGTCATTAACAGCGCCGAAATGCGTCTGTATTACTACCCGAAAGGCACCAACACCGTTATCGTGCTGCCAATCGGTATCGGCCAGCTGGGTAAAGACACCCCAATGAACTGGACCACCAAAGTTGAGCGTAAGAAAGCGGGCCCAACCTGGACCCCTACCGCCAAAATGCACGCAGAATACATCGCTGCCGGCGAACCGCTGCCAGCCGTTGTGCCAGCCGGCCCGGATAACCCGATGGGTCTGTACGCGCTGTACATTGGCCGTCTGTACGCCATTCATGGCACCAACGCCAACTTCGGTATCGGCCTGCGCGTAAGCCACGGCTGCGTGCGTCTGCGTAACGACGACATCAAGTTCCTGTTCGAAAACGTGCCGGTCGGTACGCGCGTGCAGTTCATTAACGAACCGGTAAAAGCCACCACTGAGCCAGACGGTAGCCGTTACATTGAAGTGCACAACCCGCTGTCTACCAGCGAAGACCAGATCAACAACAACGAAGTCGTCCCTGTTACGCTGAACAGCGCGGTGCAGGCGGTGACTTCACAGCCTGACGTGGAAACGACCATCGTTGACCAGGCCGTGCAGAACCGCTCCGGTATGCCGGTGCGTTTGAACTAATAACGAGCATTAAAAAAGCGGGCTTCGATGCCCGCTTTTTTTTTACCCGTTATTCACGATAACTATCCCGCCGTGGTCGTACCGATAGTGGCAGTGGGCATATTCCAGCGGCGTGCCATCTTCCAGATAAATGACCTGCTCCACCTCCAGCACCGGATCGGTTTCCTCGCAGACCAGATGTTGCCTGTCCAGCGCATTGGGTTTTAGCGCCCGCACCACCCTGTATGACCCCATAATTTTCAGCCCCAGCGTCTCCTGAACATACTGAAACACCGAACCGTCAAGATGGCTTTTCGTCAGGCCGGGCACCAGGGTCATCGGCATGACCGTTGAATCCAGCGACATCGGTTCACCGTTTAATAAACGCAGGCGAATGAAATCATAGACCGGCGCATCGGCATTAATCATCAGCGACGCCTGCTCTTTCTCGTTCGGGAAGCGCAGTTCAAAATGCACCACCTGGCTCGTGACCGTACCCAGATGTTCCCAGGTTTTGGTGGCACCAAAATAGTCGCTGCCGGAGAGATCCCACTGGGAAAGCTGAAGGAAGTTTTTGCGGATAAAGGTGCCCTGCCCCTGACGGGTATAAACCAGACCTTCTACAATCAGCTGGCGCATCGCCTGCTGGATGGTCATCCGGCTGGTGCTGAACTCCGCTGCCAGCGCAAACTGGTCCGGCAGGGGTTCGTTGGCGGCGTACTGCTGGCTGATAATGCGTTTTTTAATTTCCCGCGCTATGGTGATGTACTTCGCCGCCATCGTCCTTCCTTTCAGTTAGTTTTCTATCCCGCTGTTTTTCAACGCCACTCGCTCGGCAATCTTGAGGAAAGGCAGGTAGAAGAATACACCAAAAACAATGATTGCCAACTGCACCACCACCGCCCGCCAGTCCCCTGCCGTGGCCAGCCAGGCGCTCAGAATCGGCGGCGTGGTCCACGGGATCATCACCACGCAGCGCGACATTAACCCCAGCGTGGTGCAGAGCCAGGCAACGTAAATGCCAATCGCGGGCAACAGCACAAACGGGATCATCAGCGGCAGGTTAAAGACAATCGGCAGGCCAAAAATCACCGGCTCGTTGATGTTGAATAAACCGGGCGCCAGCGACAGGCGCGCCACCTGCTTCGCCGACTTCTGCCGGGAGAAGATAAAGATGGCGATCAGCAGCGAAATGGTGCTGCCCGTCCCGCCCACCATGCCAAACGTCGGCACGAAGATGTTGTTGATGATATGCGGGATGGGCTGGCCATTGGCAAAGGCCAGCATGTTCTCGTTGGTGTTGATCAGCAGGAACGGTTCCAGTACCACGCTGTTGACCACCGACTGATGAATCCCGAGCGTGAACAGGAAGTTACCGAAGCTGTAGATAAAAATCGTTCCTGGCAGGCTGGTGTTGATCAGCCGCAGCGGCTGCTGGATAAAGGTCGTGATGAGATGGATCAGGTCCGTGTGCAGCACGTTTGCCAGCAGTGCTGCCAGCACGGCAAATACTGACAATGTCAGAATGGTTGGGATCAGCGCGGTAAAGGATTTACTCACCGCCGGAGGCACATTTTCCCCCAGCGAAATGTGTAGCGCCTTGAGCCGCGAAATGGCAATAAACAGCTCCGTTGAGAGTAGCCCGATCAGCACTCCGGCAAAAATCCCGGTAGAGCCGATATTGGCGAACGTCAGTACCTGAGTGACGTTCACCGTGGTCTCGCTGCCGACAGGCGTCAACTGCAGGCGCATCGGCATCATGATGATAAAACTGCTGACAGCGATAACCACTGCCGAGACCGGATTGTCGAAATCTTTATTGCGCGCCAGCGACCAGGCAATCATCGGGGCCAGCAGCAGCGCGGCGATATTCAGCGTGCCGTTGATTATCGCCTCCCCCCAGACCTTAAACTGCGTGAGCGTGTCGCCGTCAAAAATCCACGGGAACACCACGTTGTTCACCAGCACCGCCAGACCGGCGAGGATGAAAATCGGCATCACCGTGGCGAAGGCATCGCGCAGGGAGCGCAGGTGCACCTGGTTTGCCAGGCGCGCCGAGAACTCAACAAATTTATCGACAAAGGACTGCATATGCGGTGTGATTTTTGTTTCAGACATAGCGGATAGTTCCCATCAATCAGTCACAAAAACGGCCCGGCAGCGTACGGCTTACATCTCGCGTCCGTTGGTATGAATGACCTGTTTCAGCCAGGCGTAGCTTTTCTTCGGCACGCGCTTCAGGTCTTTCAGGTCGTGGTTTTCTCGGTTGACGTAGACCACGCCGTAGCGCTTACGCATGTCGCCCTGGGAGCTGAGAATGTCGATTAACCCCCAGCCGAGGTAGCCGATGACCTCTGCGCCATCTTCGAACATCGCCGCTTTCATTGCGTCGATATGCGCCCGGTGGTAGTCGATGCGGTAGGTGTCCTCAATCGGGTTGACGCCGTCCCAGGACTCAATCACGCCAATACCGTTTTCAATCGGGAAGACCGGCATCCGCCAGTCGTTGGCGTAGCGGGTGATGATGGTGCGAAAGCCCATAGGGTCGATCTGCCAGTTCCACTCGGTGGCTTTCAGGTACGGGTTATTTTTTTCACCGTGTAGCAGGTAATAGTTGACCGGCGTGCCTTCCGGGATGGCATCGCTGTCCAGCGTTTTGCTGGCGTAATAGCTGAAGGCCATATAGTCGTTTTTGGTGCGCGCCAGCAGCGCTAAATCTTCGTCGCGGTAGATATCGCCAAAGCCTTCCTGCTCCACCACCGCCATCACCGCCGGGCTGTAACCCTGACCCGCAAAAACGCGCAGCAGGTTCTGGTTGAGGAATTCATCGTACTGCTGGGCGCAGAAGATATCGCGCGGTTTGCAGGTCGCCGGGTAAATCAACTGGTGCGCCAGCATGCCGCCCATCAGCTGGCCCGGTTTGGTCTGGTGCAGATACTCGGTCAGCGACATATGCGCCACCATCGCATGGTGCTGTAACTCATAGAGCTCGCGAAGGGTTTGCTCCCCTTTCAGGTAACCGGAAATGCGGAAGGCTTCCGGCATATGGAAAATGTTCTGCTCGTTGAAGGTCAGCCAGTACTTCACCCGGTCGCCAAAGCAGTCGATCATCTTCTTGCCGTAGCGGATAAAGGCCTCCATCACGCGGCGATCGTTAAACCCGTTGTACTCCTGCGCCAGCGCCAACGGCATATCGAAGTGATAGAGGCAGATCATCGGCTCGATGCCGCGCGCGATAAGATCGTCAATAAAGCGGTCGTAAAACGCGATCGCCTCGTCGTTGAACGCGCCATCACCCTGCGGGCAGACACGGCTCCATGAGATCTGAAAGCGGTAGCAGTTCATGCCCAGATCCTGCATCAGGTCGAAATCTTCCCTGTAGCGGTGGTAGGAGTCGGTCGCCACTTTCCAGTCGGAGATATTTTCCCCGGCTTCACGAATGTCGTAGACCGACATGCCCTTTCCGCCCTCGTTCCATGCCCCTTCCGTCTGCATGCTGGAGACCGAGTTGCCCCATAAAAAATTGGCTGGCAGCGATGTATTCATGCTCTCTCCCTATATGACTAGTCATTTTAAATTTCATGACTAGTCATATAGGCGAAGATGAAAAGGGGATCAAAGGGGAGGATCGTTTTTTGTGAGATGGATTGAAATAATGCCTACGGAAAGCAGCCCCGGTAAGCGAAGCGCCACCGGGGAGAGGACGGTTATTGCTGTGCAAGCTGGTTACGACGATATTCCCCCTGGCGCTCAAGCATCCAGCCCGGGTATTCCCCCGGCAACGCGCTGACGGCATCAAGCTTTTTAAGCTCGTCTTCGCTTAAGCGGATCCCGGTTGCGGCGATATTGTCATTCAACTGATCGACGCGTTTCGCGCCCACGATCACGCTAGTTACCGCTTTCTGATGAAGCAGCCACGCCAGCGCGATCTGCGCGACGGAGACGCCTTTGCTTTCGGCAATCGTGCGCATTACATCCACGCAGTCGAAGGCGCGATCTTTATTGACCGGCGGGAAGTCAAACTCCAGACGGCGCCCGCCCGATTCGCTCTGCCCGTTGCGATCGTATTTCCCGCTCAGCAGACCGCCCGCCAGCGGGCTCCAGACCATCAGCCCGACGCCTTCGCTCTGCATCATCGGCACCAGCTCGCGCTCAAGATCGCGCCCGGCGATGGTGTAATACGCCTGCAAAGACGCGAAGCGTGCCAGCCCCAGACGCTCGGAGATGCCAAGCGCTTTGGCAATCTGCCACGCTGCCCAGTTCGAGACGCCGATATAGCGCACGTGGCCGTGCTGTACCAGGGTATCCAGCGCACGGAGCGTCTCTTCAATGGGGGTGGCAGGGTCAAAGCCGTGCAGCTGGTAGAGATCGATATGATCCAGCTGCAGGCGGCGCAGACTCTCCTTCACGCTGCCGATGATGTGATATCGCGAGCTGCCGCGCGAGTTCACGCCCGCGGTGCCGGTTTCACCGAACACTTTGGTCGCGACCACCACGTTCTCCCGCGGAACTTTCAGGTTCTTCAGCGCCTGGCCGGTGATCTCCTCCGAGCGCCCTTCCGAGTAAACGTCGGCGGTGTCGATAAAGTTGATCCCGGCATCCAGCGCGCGGCCCACCAGCTGTTCGGCTTCGCTCTGCTGCAGCTGGCCAATCTTGCCCCACATGCCGCCTTCCCCGCCGAAGGTCATGGTTCCGAGGCAGAGTTCAGAAACAAACAGACCGGTGTTGCCCAGTTTTTGATAACGCATAAGTCATTCCTCACATGTCGAATGGGTGCCAGTTAGTTATACCCGCCCCTCTGTCATCGCGAATGTGGCGTTCCTGTCCGTTTCTTGCCCAATCCTCTGAATTTATCCGCGCGGGGCGTCGCCAAAGACGCTGTAATCCGGGAGCTGCACCTGCTGATACGGCTCCCAGCCGCCGCCAAGCGCCTTGTAGAGCGCCACCAGGTCGAGCGCGCTTTGTACCTGCGCCTGAGCGCGCTGCTGCTGAGCCTGGGCGAGCTGACGCTGGGCATCCAGTACGTCGATAAAGCTGGCGATGCCCTGTCGGTAACTGTCGCTGGCTAAGTCAAAGGCGTTTTGCAGGGCGTCGATCGTTTTTGCGAGGCCGGCTTCACGCTGCTGGTCGGTGCGGTAGCTGACGAGCGCGTTTTCAACATCGCCGAGCGCGGTGAGCACCGTCTGCCGATAGTCCAGCACCGCTGCCCCCTGCTGCGCGCGCGCCACCTTCACGCTGGAGACCAGTCGTCCGCCCTGGAAAATTGGAATAGAAACCTGCGGGCCGAAGCTGTAGAAATGGCTGCTCCAGTCGGTCAGCCAGTTGGTTTCGCTGTTACGCAGGCCAAACTGCCCGGAGAGGGTAAAGCTCGGGAACAGCTCGGCCACCGAGACGCCGATTTGCGCCGTGGCGGCATGAAGATTCGCCTCCGCCTCACGCACGTCCGGACGACGGCGCGCCAGCGTGGACGGAATGCCCGTTTGCACGATATCCGGCAGCGCAGGCATTGACTGCGCTGACTGGAGTTCGGCATCCAAAGCGCCCGGCGGCTTGCCGAGGAGGATTGCCAGGCCGTTCATCGCCTGCCGCGCCTGCGCCTGATATTGCGGCAGTTGCGCTTCCAGATTTCCCAGCTGCGCCCGGGCATTTTCTACGTCCATCTGTGGCGAGAGCCCGCCGCGCTGGCGGCTTTCGGTGAGATCCAGCGTCTGCTGCGCGCTCTCAATCTGGGTGTTCAGGGTGGCGATAATGCTCTGCGCGCCGCGCAGCTGTAGCCACGCCCGCGCCACTTCCGCTTCCAGCGACACCAGCGCGTCGTTACGCTGCTCGATAGCCGCCTTCTGCTGGGCTTCCGCGGCTTCCACCTGACGGCGCACCTTGCCCCACAGGTCAATTTCCCACTGGGCGTCGAAACTGCCCTGGTAGAGGTTGATCGGCTGCGTCAGCGGGCCTAACGCGCCCCGCAGGGCTGGATCGACATTATCCAGCTGGTCATACACGCCGTGGGATTTCAGCTCGCCTTCCAGCCCGAGCTGTTGGCGCGTCGCCTGTAGATTGCCGTTAACCGACGGGAAAAATGCTCCGCCTGCCTGATTAATCTGTTCACGTGCCCCGGCGATGCGTAGCACCGTTTGCTGCAGGGTCAGGTTTCCGGCAATAGCCCGTTCAACGAGGCTATCGAGCTGCGGCGAGCCGAAGGTTTTCCACCAGCGCGGGTTGGTCGCAGCGGAGGTGGTTTTCGATTTCACGCCACTGTCGCCCTTATCGTTCCAGTGCGTGACGGCCGGCGGCGCGGGTGGCTGGTAATCCGGTCCCACGGCACAGCCAGCCAGCAGCAGCATTATCATCAGGGGGTGTAAACGTCTGTGTATCATCAATGTGCTCCTGCACTCCCCTCGCTCTTAACCGGCGAGAGCAACAAACAAAACGGAATCAGTAACAAGGCCACCACGCTCAGCAGGGTGAAGACGTCGATGTAGGCCAGGAAGCGCGACTGCTCGATCATGGTCTGGTACATCCGCCCGGTGGCAATGCCGGTTGGGTCACCCACCTGAGTCGTGAAGTTCTGGATCGCCTGGGCGCTTTCGCGTATCGCCTGCTGAAACTGCTCGTTAAACGGTGAAGCGTGATACGCCAGATGCGCGCTATGGGCCTGCGAACGTTCGGTAATGGCCGCCGTCGAGAGAGAAATCCCAATCGAGCCCGCCACGTTGCGGAACATGGTAAACAGCGCCGCCGCGTCGGCGTTGAGCCGTCTCGGTATCGAGATGAAGGCAATCGTGGTGAGCGGCACAAACAGGAACCCCAGCCCAATCGACTGAGCGCTGCGGAACAGCACCAGAGTTTCGAAGTCGATATCCGGCGTCAGCGTACGTGACCAGAAGAACGAGACCGCCAGGCAGGTAAAGCCAAAGGCGATAATCCAGCGCGTCTGCACCACCGGCATGAGCTTCAGCACCAGCGGGATGGTGAGTACAATCAGCACCGCGCCGGGCGACAGCACCAGCCCCGACCAGGTGGCGGTATAGCCCAGATCCTGCTGCGCCAGCTGCGGGATCACCACCGAGCTGCCGTATAAAATCATCGCCATCCCAGCCATTAACAGGCTGGAGATCGCGAAGTTGCGGTCTTTCATACAGTGCAGATCCACCACCGGCTTTCTGGCATACACCAGCCAGTAGATCGCGCCGATGATGCCGATCAGCGTCAGCACGGCGAAAGTGCGGATAAAGTTTGAGTAGAACCAGTCTTCATCCTCTCCCCGGTCCAGCATCACCTGCAAACAGCCGAGCCCTAAGGCGATCAGCCCGATCCCCGTCCAGTCGATGGTTAGCTTCTCTTTCGATTTACTCTCCCACGGCGGATCTTCCAGCAGCTGATAGATCGCCAGTACCGTGACGATCCCCACCGGGATGTTGATAAAGAACACCCAGCGCCAGGAGTAGTTGTCGGTGATCCAGCCGCCGAGCGTCGGGCCGAGCACCGGCGCAACGATAATCGCAATAGAGGAGAGACCAAACGCTTTGCCCCGGTCCTCCGGCTTGAAGTAGTCGAGCAGCACCGACTGCTGGGTAGGCTGCAACCCGCCGCCAAAGAAGCCCTGCATCACGCGGAACAGGATGATCTGCCACAGCTCGGTGGCGATCCCGCACAGGAACGAGCAGACGGTGAACATCACAATGCAGATTAAGAAGAACTGCTTGCGGCCAAATACCCGGCTCAGAAACGCCGAGATGGGCAGCACGATGCCGTTCGCCACCAGATAGCTGGTTAAAACCCAGGTCGATTCGTCATAGCTGGAGGAGAGCGAACCCGCGACGTGCGGCAGCGCCACGTTAACGATGGTGGTGTCCAGAATTTCCATAAACACCGCCAGGGTGACCACAATCGCCACCGCCCACGGGTTACTGGCGGGTTTCCAGCTGTCGTGGCTATGATCCGTCATTCCACTGTCACCTTCGGCGCCACCGACAGCCCCAGCGGCAGCGGTTTATTCGGGTCGAGTCCCTTATCAATCACGATTTTCACCGGCACGCGCTGCACAATTTTGACGAAGTTGCCGGTGGCATTTTCTGCCGGGAAAGCGGAGAAGCGTGAGCCACTGCCCTGCTGAATACTGTCGACGTGGCCCTCAAGTTCCATATCCGGCCACGCATCCACGGAGACGGTGACCTTATCGCCGGGCTTCATGCGTTCAAGCTGGGACTCTTTAAAGTTCGCCACCACCCATACGTTAGGGGAAACCAGTGAGAACAGCGCGGTGCCCGCCTGCACCAGCGTCCCGGGCTGCACGTTGCGTTTGGTGACAAAGCCGTCGAACGGGGCGCGGACTTCGGTGTAGGAGAGATTCAGATTGGCCGTTTCGAGCTGCGCTTTCGCCTGCTCGACCTGACGCTCACGCGCTTCAACGTTGGTTTCCTGCTGGCGAATTTGCAGTTGAACCTGCTCCGCCACTTCCAGCTGCGCCTGGGCGCTGGCCAGTGCAGCCTGTGCGCTGCGTAGCTGTGCGTTCGCAGAATCAATACTTTGTTGCGTGGTCGCCCGCGGGTCGACGCCGCGTTGACGACGGTACTCCGCCTCCGCGTTCGCCAGATCGGCCTGCGCTTTCAGTACCTGCGCTTTCGCTTCGTCACGCTGGGCAGGATACTGCACTTTTGAGAGCGCCAGCTGCGCCTGGGCCTGATGGAGCTGCGCGATAGCCAGTCCAAGCTGAGCCTGAGCCTGATCGCGCTGGGCGGTGGTATCGCGTTGATCGATAACCACCAGCAGATCGCCTTTTTTCACGCGCTGGTTATCGCGCACGTGCAGCCCGGTGACATAGCCCGCCGTTTTGGGGGCAATCGTCACCACATCGCCATCGGTAAAGGCGTCGTCAGTTGTCTCTTCGTTACGGGTTAAAAACCACCAGACCAGCGCCACGACAACCATCACTACCACGACAATGCCGAGGATAATTAACGGTTTTTTGCCCGGTCGCTTACGTTCATTATTGTTGTTTTCCTGCTCGTCAGCAGGCGTTTTTTGATCTTCAGCCATAGTTCAGCAACGGTCCTGTCAGTGAGCGGCATCACACTATGCCGTTCACTAAAGCTAGGACGTTGCTATACGTTTGCCAGGAAAAACTGACAAATTGCGCACTATATGAGAAGGAATAATCCGAAACCGATCGCCGCAGCCCACACCAGCATGGGGAGAGACCAGAGATGGAAGCGCCACCAGATACGACGATCGCTGGCCATACGCAGGGCGATGAGGTTTGCCAGCGAGCCGGGCAGCAGCCCAAACCCGCCAATGTTCACCGCCCAGGCCAGAAGGGTGTCAGGCGGAACATAGTTGAGCAGCAGAATGGTGGAAGGCACGTTGCTGATAAACTGCGACAGGCCAATGGCCGTCAGCCACAGACCCGGCTGAGACAGCGTGCTGACGCTGTGCAACACGTTTTGCAGCACCGGAAGCTGGATAAGAAGATGCACATCAATAAACATCGCCATAAAGACCAGCAGCAGCGTCCAGTCCACGCTCACCAGCACCCGGCGTGCCAGCACGACAAAGCCTGCGGCGACCAGCAGCACACCCGCCAGCTCAACCTTCAGTTCCAGCGCGATGAGAAAGACGATGTACAACCCGAGGCAGCTCCAGACCAGACGCGGCTGCCACTGCGGGCCCGCGGTTCCGCTATGGTACTGCAGTTTTTTATCCGGAAAAGCAAACCAGCATACCGCCAGTAGCGACAGCATCATCACCAGTGCCAGCGGGGCCATCTGCCAGGTAAAGGCGGCAAACGACAGGCCGGACCGCCCCCAGAGCAGGATATTTTGCGGGTTGCCGATAGGGGTCAACAGAGAACCGGCGTTCACGGCCAGCGCTTCAAAGATGATCAGCCGGCTGACCGGGATCTCGCAAAGCCTGCGTAGCGTCAGCGTGAGGGGCACGATGATAAACAGTGCCACATCGTTGGTCAGAAACGTCGACAGCACCGCAGCGGAGAAGACCATAAACAGCGCCAGCCTGCGCTCGGTGGCAAAGCGGCGCACCATTTTACGGCCCAGCACGTCAAAATAGCCGCTCAGCTCAACCCCTTTGGTCAGCATCATTAACCCACTCAGGGTAATGATGGTGCGCCAGTCAATGGCGGCAACCCAGGCGCGGGGCGCAAACGGCACAAAGAGGCTTAACCCTGCGCCAATGATTAATAAGAGATGGAAGAAACGATCGCGTGCCAGGGCATGCAGTCCGGGGATTTTCATTCAGCGGAGGGACCGTATTTAAGGGTAAATTCACGAAACTTCACCAGCGTCTCTTCACTTACGTGGTGCTCCATTCCTTCCGCATCCCGGCGGGCAATCTCCGGGCTAACGCCCAGTACCAGTAAAAAGTTCTCGACCAACTGGTGACGCTCGCGGCTCTCCTGCGCAAGCTTCTCCCCTTCCGGCGTCAGAAATACACCGCGCCAGGGGATCATTTCAATTAAGCCCACCGAAGCCAGACGTTTTAACATTTTAGCCACTGTCGGCTGTGATACCCCCAGTCTGGCGGCCATATCGACCTGCCGCGCTTCCCCGACTTCACGGATCAGATCGGAAATCAGCTCAACATAGTCATCAATCAGTTCACGACGGTGCGCTTCACGGACCTGGCGAAACCCTTCGACATGTTCTTCAACATTCACCAGCTGCGTCGTTTTTCTGATTGTTGGCTTACCTGCGCGACGGTTCATTGTACTTCCTCAGTGGGGTGACGCTTCCAGCGCCCGGTATCGAGAGCGCACATTGTAAACCATCCCTCTGCAAGCACAAAAAATTAACGAAATAGCCATAGCTATACAATATAGCCTGTGCTATATCTGTATGTAATGCAGTCACCCTTCACGGATCGAAGGGATCAAAAATCAGGAGGTCTTATGAACGAATTCAAGAGGTGTATGACCGTGTTTACCCACTCTCCCTTTAAAGTGCGCTTGATGCTGTTGAACATGCTGTGCGATATGTTTAACAACAAACCGCATCAGGACGACAAACCTTCCCACTAAGCGGCGTTGCGGTACGCCGCTTCATCTCTGCGTCACATTCCCGCTGTAAACTGGCTTCCGGCCGCCCTATTCCCGATCTTTTTTACGGATTTGCAATCCTCTTCGCAAAACATCTGTTGGGCAACTGTTGCTATTATTTTGCGCTCGCACTATCTTCTTGCAGCCCTGCACTATTTGCGGCTCGCTGAAGCGGACCCTCATTCCCTTTCTACGCACTGTCAGGCAGGTTATGACCCTTGACGCCAGGGTGAGCACATGGCGTTTTTATCCATGATAGTGACCTATGAATTTAACCCTGATAGATTCTGTCGTTACCCGTAGCCGGGCCTTAAGCCCGTGGACGGCGTTTTACTTTTTGCAGTCATTGCTGATTAACTTTGCACTCGGCTATCCCTTCAGCCTGCTGTATGCGGTGGCGTTCACCTGCATTCTGCATGTGCTGTGGCGGGCCGCTCCGCGCGTGCAAAAAACGCTGATTGGAATCTGTTCGCTGGTCGCTGCCCTCTATTTCCCGTTTGGCCAGGCTTATGGCTCGCCAAACTTTAATACCCTGCTCGCGCTGCACTCGACCAATATGGAAGAGTCGACGGAGATCCTGACCATCTTCCCGTGGTATAGCTACGTGGTAGGGCTCTTTATCTTCGCGCTGGGGGTTATTGCCCTCCGCCGTCATTCAGTTGAGAAAAAGTCCTGGGGCAAGATCGAAATTCTTTGTCTGGTATTCAGTATTGCCGTGGCGTTCGTCGCCCCCATCCAGAATATTCCCTGGGACGGTAAGTTAAGGCTCATTAACGTAGGCTATCCGGTTTTCCGCTTCGTGAAAGACGTTGTCGTGAATAACAGAGAAGTGCTCGACGAGCAGGCCCGCATGGCTGAACTTTCCAATAAGAAAGACACCTGGAACGTGCTGGCGGTGAAGCCGAAATACCATACCTACGTGGTGGTGATCGGCGAGAGTGCCCGTCGCGACGCAATGGGCGCATTCGGTGGACACTGGAATAACACGCCGTTTGCCAGCTCGGTCAATGGCACCCTGTTTACTGATTATGTCGCGGCCAGTGGCTCGACGCAGAAATCGCTGGGCCTGACGCTGAACCGTGTGGTAGAGGGCAAACCCCAGTACCAGGATAATTTTGTTACCCTGGCAAACCGCGCAGGTTTCCAGACATGGTGGTTCTCTAATCAGGGGCAAATTGGCGAATACGATACGGCCATCGCCAGTATCGCGAAGCGTGCTGACGAAGTGCAGTTCCTGAAGAGCGGTGACTTTGAGGCCGACAAAAATACGAAAGACGAAGCGTTGCTGAAAATGACGGCGCAGGTGTTTGCCACCCCACGCACCCAGCCTCAGCTGATTGTCCTTCACCTGATGGGCTCACACCCGCAGGCCTGCGATCGCACTGACGGGAAATACGCGGATTTCGTGCAGTCCAAAGAGACCTCTTGTTATCTCTACACCATGACGCAAACCGACGACCTGCTCAGCAAGCTGTACGATCAGCTGCGCAATACGGGCGACAGTTTCTCTGTGGTCTATTTCTCGGATCACGGGCTGGCGTTTAAAGAGCGTGGCAAAGAAGTGCAATACCTGGCCCATGACGACAAGTTCCAGCAGAACTTCCAGGTACCGTTTATGGTGCTGTCGAGTGATGATAAAACGCATCGCGTGATTAAAGCGCGCCGTTCGGCGAATGATTTCCTGCAGTTCTTCTCTCAGTGGACGGGGATTAAAGCCGAAGAGATAAAAAATACGTATCCGTTCATCTCCAACAAGAAAGCGCCCCCAGTGTACGTTACCAACTTCAAGTTACAGAAAGTTGACTATAACCATCTGGGTACGGATATTTTTGATATTAAGAGTAAGTGATTTCTGCCATCAGACTGATGCTCTCACCCTGACCCTCTCCCACGTGCAGAGGGAACAAACAAAAAAAAATCCGCCACATTGGGCGGATTTTTTATTCGATCACCGGAGTGATTAGAAGCGGTAACCTACGCCCGCGATCCAGGTGCCAACGTCAACGTTGCGGATACGGCTCTGCTCATAGGAGAAGTCCAGAGCAACGTCCTGGATTGGGTTGAACTGCAGGCCTGCGCCATAGGAGAAGCCGTAGTCGCTGGTGCTTGCAGTGCGGTTCAGACCCTGGTTTTCGGTCTGCTGGAATTTACCGTAGCCAACACCTACAACACCGTAGATGCTTGCCCAGTCATTCAGACGGTAAGCTGGACCAGCAGTGATACCGTAGTACTGGCCTTTGTTGTACGCGCCGTTTTCAGTACGATCTTTCTCGGTGTAGGTGAAAGAACCGATCACGCCCAGCGGGTTGTTATCCTGCTCGTAACGATACTTCAGGTTGAAACCGTTAGTTTTGTTCATTACGCCCTGCATATCGCTCTGAGCGTAACCACCGGTTACAGTAGAAGTAGCCGCTACAGCGGTACCTGCGGAAACAGCCAGTACAGCGGCCAGTGCTGAAAGACATGCAATTTTTTTCATAACCACCTCAAATGTGCTTCAAGTAAGTCCGTAAGTTTTAAATATATCAAAAAATTTTGCGAAACTCTTTGTGATTCGTGATGTCTAACGAGGTCTTTCCTGTAACAGAACGTTTCCAACCTCAGCTAACTCTTTCAAATCACATGCGATTTTTCCTACAAAACGCCCATATTGCGCGTCTGTGCTGTTACATTCATCCAGATTATTCCTAATCTTTAAGACGATTAATCCAGCAGTAGTTAACCATTTTACGGATTTCATGGGGCTTTTTTTTCAACAGAGTCTCAACCGTCGCTGTATATTTCCTTTACACTGCAACCTTTACTTCATTTGACAGAAGCTGACAGGAGAAAGGATGCCTGGGTTATCCCGCACGTCGTCGGTCTGGTTGCCGGTAGCAGTCATACTCATTGCCATGTTGTCCATTCAAAGCGGTGCCTCGCTGGCAAAATCGCTCTTTCCACTGGTAGGGGCACCCGGGGTGACGGCCCTGCGTATCGTGCTGGGCACGGCGATACTGGTTGCCATTTTCAAACCCTGGCGTCTGCGCTTCAAAAAAGAGCAACGTCTCCCCCTGCTGTTTTATGGTCTGTCCCTTGGGGCGATGAACTATATGTTCTACCTCTCCATCCAGACCATCCCCCTCGGGATCGCCGTCGCGCTGGAGTTTACCGGTCCGCTTGCGGTGGCACTTTTCTCTTCCCGTCGTCCGGTGGATTTTATCTGGGTCGTATTGGCGGTGCTGGGCTTATGGTTCCTGTTGCCGCTCGGCCAGAATGTCACTGAGATTGATCTTACGGGTGCCGCGCTGGCTCTCGGAGCCGGTGCCTGCTGGGCCGTTTATATCCTCACCGGGCAGCGCGCAGGCGAAGAACATGGCCCGGCAACGGTCGCCCTGGGTTCCGTGATTGCGGCTATCGTTTTTGTGCCGATCGGTATGGCGCAGGCCACGGCGTCTATCTGGCAATGGTCAGTTATGCCCATTGGGCTGGCGGTCGCAGTGCTCTCAACGGCGCTCCCCTATTCTCTGGAGATGATCGCCCTGACGCGTCTGCCGACACGCATTTTTGGCACCCTGATGAGCATGGAGCCTGCCCTGGCGGCAATCTCCGGAATGGTATTCCTTGGCGAAACGCTGACGTTTACCCAGACGCTAGCACTCTGCTCTATTATTGCAGCCTCAATGGGGTCAACGCTCACCATGCGCCCGGAACCCAAAGTTGAGAAAATCGACATCAACTGATGCCATATATTCTGCATGGCTTTCTGGCCATGCAGAATAAAGGCCAGATCGTCAGGCGTTATAATTTCTTACATACTTTGTCATATTATCGAAATATCCTGCCAGGCCTGTTTTCTCTGTCATCAATTAAGATTGATCTGTATCAATTCTAAAATAATCTATTTATATCAACAAATTACATTATCAACCTCCTTCTTGCTATTAAACCGATAGGCACAGCCAGACCGCAGAGAAAAAATCCGGTGCTATACTTAGTTCCGTAATTACCTGGGACATTAACATCAAGAGGATATGAGATTATGAGTACCGCTAAACTGGTGAAAACGAAAGCGTCTAATCTGCTTTATACCCGTAACGATGTATCGGATAGCGACAAAAAAGCGACCATTGAGTTGCTGAATCGCCAGGTGATCCAGTTCATCGATCTTTCGCTGATCACCAAACAGGCCCACTGGAATATGCGCGGTGCAAACTTTATTGCCGTTCATGAAATGCTGGATGGCTTCCGCACAGCACTGGTGACACACCTCGATACGATGGCTGAACGTGCCGTACAGTTGGGTGGTGTTGCGCTGGGTACCACGCAGGTTATCAACAGTAAAACGCCACTGAAAAGCTACCCGCTGGATATCCATACCGTTCAGGATCACCTGAAAGAGCTGGCAGACCGTTACGCGATTGTGGCCAATGACGTGCGCAAAGCGATTAGCGAAGCCAAAGATGAGGATACGGCAGATATCTTCACCGCCGCCTCCCGCGATCTGGATCAGTTCCTGTGGTTTATCGAATCTAACATCGAGTAATCCATACGATTTTTCTATCGAACCCTCGCCTTCCGGTGAGGGTTTTGCACATCTATGGTGCACACTTTTGGCCTGATACGGTGCAAAAGTGAAGAAATTGTAATAATCACCTCACACAACCGTTAATGGAAGATTGTTTTTTCGTCAGAATTTACGCTAAATATCTCCCCGTCAGTTGAGCCAAACGACGCGCACCAAAATGGTGCTCCATCATGGTGCAACACAACATCATTGCCCCGTTTTTTGTGCAATGCATGACTCCATCCCCTTTGTAAAACAACAGCTTGTAAAGTTGGCACGATTTTTTCATTGTGCCTGTCGTTCTCTCAGGGGATCGCCCCGTGGATATAAAAGGAAATGCTATGAAGTCTGTATTAAAAGTTTCACTGGCTGCACTTACCCTGGCTTTTGCGGTGTCCTCTCAGGCTGCCGACAAACTGGTTGTGGCGACCGACACGGCGTTCGTTCCGTTTGAATTCAAACAGGGTGATAAATACGTTGGTTTCGATGTTGATTTGTGGGCCGCTATCGCAAAAGAACTCAAACTGGATTACACCCTGAAGCCAATGGACTTCAGCGGCATCATCCCGGCACTGCAAACCAAAAACGTTGATCTGGCCCTGGCGGGTATCACCATCACCGAAGAGCGTAAAAAAGCGATCGACTTCTCTGACGGTTACTACAAAAGTGGTCTGCTGGTCATGGTCAAAGCCGATAACAATGACGTCAAAAGCGTGAAAGACCTCGACGGTAAAGTTGTCGCAGTGAAGGGCGGTACCGGTTCCGTGGATTACGCAAAAGCGAACATTAAAACCAAAGACCTGCGTCAGTTCCCGAACATCGACAACGCGTACATGGAACTCGGCACCAACCGTGCTGACGCTGTTCTGCACGACACACCGAACATCCTGTACTTCATCAAAACCGCAGGTAACGGCAAGTTCAAAGCGGTAGGCGACTCTCTGGAAGCACAGCAGTACGGTATCGCATTCCCGAAAGGCAGCGACGATCTGCGCACGAAAGTGAACGGCGCGCTGAAAACGCTGAAAGAGAACGGCACGTATAACGAAATCTACAAAAAATGGTTCGGTACTGAGCCTAAATAATTTCACCTGAAATCAGGTTTGTAACGCCCGGTGGCGCTGACGTTTACCGGGCCTACATTTTTCGTTTTTCACCACGGTATACAGGAATACATCATGCAGTTTGACTGGAGCGCCATCTGGCCTGCCATTCCACTCTTGCTTGAAGGCGCTAAAATGACCCTGTGGATTTCGGTCCTGGGTCTGGTGGGCGGGTTGATTATCGGTCTTGTCGCCGGTTTCGCCCGCACCTACGGCGGCTGGATTGCAAACCACATCGCACTGGTTTTCATCGAAGTGATCCGCGGCACCCCGATTGTCGTGCAGGTCATGTTCATCTACTTCGCCCTGCCAATGGCCTTCACCGACCTGCGTATCGATCCGTTCAGCGCAGCCGTCGTGACCATTATGATCAACTCGGGCGCCTACATTGCGGAAATCACCCGCGGTGCGGTGCTGTCGATTCATAAAGGTTTCAGTGAAGCGGGTCTGGCGCTGGGCCTTTCGCGTCGCGAAACGATCCGCCACGTCATTCTTCCGCTGGCGCTGCGTCGCATGCTGCCACCGCTGGGTAACCAGTGGATCATCAGTATTAAAGATACGTCGCTGTTCATCGTTATCGGCGTGGCTGAGCTGACCCGTCAGGGGCAGGAGATCATTGCTGGCAACTTCCGCGCGCTGGAAATCTGGAGTGCGGTAGCCGTTGTCTACCTGATCATTACTCTGGTTCTGAGCTTCGTTCTGCGTCGTCTTGAAAGAAGGATGAAAATCCTGTGATTGAATTTAAAAACGTTTCCAAGCACTTTGGCCCAACCCAGGTGCTGCACAATATTGATCTGAATATTACGCAGGGTGAAGTGGTGGTCATTATCGGACCGTCCGGTTCCGGTAAATCCACTCTGCTGCGCTGCATTAACAAACTGGAAGAGGTCACCAGCGGCGATCTGATTGTCGACGGTCTGAAGGTCAATGACCCGAAAGTGGACGAGCGCCTGATTCGCCAGGAAGCAGGCATGGTGTTCCAGCAGTTCTACCTGTTCCCGCACCTGACGGCGCTGGAAAACGTGATGTTCGGCCCGCTGCGCGTGCGCGGTGCCAGCAAAGCGGCGGCGGAAGCGCTGGCAAAAGATCTGCTGGCAAAAGTGGGTCTGGCAGAACGTGCGCACCACTACCCTTCCGAGCTCTCCGGTGGTCAACAGCAGCGCGTCGCGATTGCCCGCGCGCTGGCAGTGAAGCCGAAGATGATGCTGTTTGATGAGCCAACGTCCGCACTCGACCCGGAGCTGCGCCACGAAGTGCTGAAAGTCATGCAGGACCTGGCAGAGGAAGGGATGACGATGGTTATCGTGACCCACGAAATCGGCTTTGCGGAGAAAGTCGCGTCCCGCTTGATCTTTATCGATAAAGGTCGTATCGCGGAAGACGGTAACCCGCAGGAACTGATTGCCAATCCGCCGAGCCAGCGTTTGCAGGAGTTCCTGCAGCACGTCTCCTGATCTTACGCTTCACGCTGAGCCGGGCTTGCCCGGCTTTTTTACGCCAGATTGTTCCCAAAAACTCCCCTCCTCCCCGCGCCCTCTATACTTATCATTTTGCACGATATTTTGTCGGAGGACGCCGTGCCGTGGTTCCTGCTGCTGTTGATAAGCCTGTTTAGTGCGCCATCCCTCGCCGTGGCGATCCCCGGCGTGACCACCGGAACGACCGCGTCCCAGCAAAGTACGCCGCCCCCGGAACCGGATGTTGAACAAAAAAAAGCGGCTTACGGCGCACTTGCCGACGTGCTTGAAAACGATGCCTCCCGAAAAGAGTTAATCGATCAGCTGCGTAAAGCCGCCGCCACGCCGCCAAAGGAGACCGTTCCTACCCTCACCCCGCCGCAGGTAGAGGAACAAAAAACCGTGCTGGAAAACGTCACCGACGTGAGCCGACGCTTTGGTGAAGCGCTCTCCACACGCTTTGCCCAGCTCTTTCGCAACCTGATGGGATCGCCCCATAAGGCATTTAACCCGCAAACCTTTAGCGCCGCCGCCACCCAGTTTTTGATGCTGGCGGGCGCGGTATTTCTTTTTTACTGGCTGGTACGCCTCTGTGCCTGGCCGCTTTACCGCAAGATGGGCTACTGGGGCCGAAAAAAGAACCAGCATAAAAACAGCTGGCTGCACCTCCCCGCCATGATCGCCGGAGCCTTTATTATTGATTTACTGCTGCTGGCGTTGACGCTGTTTGTAGGTCAGGTGCTGGCGGACCGTCTCAATACGGGCAACAAAACCATTGCCTTCCAGCAGGCGCTCTTTCTGAACGCGTTTGCGCTCATCGAATTTTTTAAAGCGGTACTGCGCGTCATCTTTTGCCCGCGCGTGCCTGAACTCCGCCCGTTTAATATCAGTGATGACAGCGCGAAATACTGGGCCGTGCGGCTCAGCGTGCTCAGCGGCCTGATTGGCTACGGCCTGCTGGTCGCGGTGCCGATCATCTCCAACCAGGTCAACGTGCAGTTTGGCGCGCTGGCGAACGTGTTGATCATGCTCTGTATTACCGTCTGGTCGCTGTACCTCATCTTCCACAATAAAAAGGCGATCACGGAGAGTCTGCTGCATCTGGCCGATCGTTCTTTGTCGTTCTTCAGCCTCTTCATTCGCGCCTTCGCGCTGGTGTGGCACTGGCTGGCAAGCGCTTATTTCATCGTGCTGTGCTTCTTCTCGCTGTTCGACCCGGGTAATAGCCTGAAATTCATGATGGGGGCGACGTTCAAAAGCCTGGCGATTATCGGCATCGCGGCATTTGTGTCGGGGCTGTTGTCGCGCTGGATTTCGAAAACCATCACCCTGTCCCCGCACGTACAGCGTAATTATCCGGAACTGCAAAAACGCGTGAACGGCTGGATGTCAGTCTCCCTCAAGGTGGCGCGCATTCTGACCGTCTGCGTGGCGATTATGCTGCTGCTGAATGCGTGGAACCTGTTTGATTTCTGGAACTGGCTGCATAACGGCACAGGCGAGAAGACCGTTGATATTTTAATTCGTATCGCACTGATTCTGTTTTTCTCCGCCGTTGGGTGGACGCTGCTGGCGAGCCTTATCGAGAACCGTCTGGTGTCCGATATTCACGGCAGACCGCTCCCCAGCGCCCGTGCACGCACGCTGTTGACCCTGTTCCGCAATGCGTTGGCGGTGATCATCAGTACCATCACCATCATGATTGTGCTGTCGGAAATCGGCGTAAACATCGCTCCGCTGCTGGCAGGTGCCGGTGCGCTGGGACTGGCGATCTCCTTCGGGTCACAAACGCTGGTGAAGGATATTATTACCGGCATTTTTATCCAGTTTGAGAACGGAATGAACACCGGCGATCTGGTAACCATCGGGCCGCTGACCGGCACGGTCGAGCGGATGTCGATTCGTTCGGTGGGCGTGCGTCAGGATACCGGGGCATACCACATTATTCCGTGGTCATCGATCACCACCTTCGCCAACTTTGTGCGCGGCATTGGCTCCGTTGTGGCGAACTACGATGTGGATCGTCATGAGGATGCGGACAAAGCGAAGCAGGCGCTGCGGGACGCCGTTGAAGAGTTAATGCAGATGGAGGATATTCGCGGCCTGGTAATTGGCGAGCCGTCATTTGCCGGGATTGTCGGGCTGACGAATACGGCATTTACGCTTCGCGTGTCGTTCACCACCCAGCCGCTGAAGCAGTGGACGGTGCGCTTTGCGCTCGACAGCATGGTGAAAAAACACTTTGATCTGGCAAACGTGCGGATGCCGGTGCAGACGTATCAGGTGTTGCCTTCACCGGCATCGATGCCACCTCCGCAGGAGCCGACATTGTAGCCGTGTTGCCGGGTGGCGGCTTCGCCTGACCCGGCCTGCGGGACACCTTATTTGCGGCGTTTATTGTCATCCATAAACGACCAGGCAATAAAGCGGCTCTGCTTCTGGCCCTGCGCCATCTCTTTTTTCACCACTTTCACCGCGCCTGCTTCGGTGAGGGCCCGGTAGAGTGGCGGCAGGTTATCTCCGCGGGAAACCAGCGTGGTAAACCATTTCACCTGGCGACCAAACTGTTTGCTTTCAGCAATCATCCGCAGGATGAAGGCGACTTCACCGCCCTCGCACCACAGCTCCTGCTGCTGCCCACCAAAGTTCAGCGCGGCATCTTCGGCCTGCCCCAGGTTGCGGCGTTTGCGCTCGCTGCCTGCACGGGCCGCTGCCGCCGAATCATGGAATGGCGGATTACACATCGTGGCGTCATAGCTTTCGTTTTTGTGAATGATGCCGTTGAAGATTGACGTCGCCTCCTTCTGGCGACGCAGACGAATGGAACGACTCAGGCCAGCGTTAGCGCTGATTATCGCCTGCGCGCTGGCAAACGCCTCGGCACCGATTTCGCTCCCGGTAAAGCGCCAGTGGTACTCATGCACGCCAATCAGGGGGTAAATCAGGTTTGCCCCGGTACCAATATCCAGGACGGAAGCCTGCTGGGGGATCGCGCCGTCACGATCGTCGGCGAGAAGATCGGCAAGGTGATGAACGTAATCAGCACGGCCCGGAACAGGAGGACAGAGAAAGCCTTCCGGGATATCCCAGTGCGCCACACCGTAAAAATGCGCCAGCAGCGCCTTGTTCAGGGTTTTCACCGCCAGCGGATCGGCAAAGTTAACCGACGGTTCACCCGCGGGGGTCTCGACAATATAGTCCTGCAGCGCCGGACAGATCTGGCACAGTGCGTTCATGTCGTAGCGGCTGCGATGGCGATTTCGTGGGTGCAATCCCGGCTTTTGGGAAGTCATGGCATTCTCCTTTAAACAGCGGCGTAAGATACCTTGTGCTGGCTCTACGGTAAATCTTTCTCTGCAACCCTTAAAAAACCGCCATAAATCAAACACCTTTATGTCTATGATCTGTCAGCGGATTGTCAGCTTTTATCGTTCAAAAAATAAGCAGATCATCATCAAATATTTGCGCTAAATCACACTCGTCAGGCTTCTAAACTTAAAGGGAATCACCTGTTGTTTCCTCATGAGGATGTGATTATGAAAAAGTATCTGACCCTTGCTCTTCTCGCCGGTACCCTGGCGAGCGCCTCTTTCTCGGCTATGGCCGTTCAGTCCTTGACCCAAAGCACGGACACCAGCCAGCTGCGCCCGGCAGGTACCGTCTCGGTAAGCCGCGCAAGCAACCTCGACGATCTTCAGGATAAACTGGCTGAAAAAGCTCGCCAGGAAGGCGCTAAAGGCTTCGTGGTGAACTCCGCAGGTGGAGATAACCATATGTACGGCACAGCGACTATCTATAAATAACGTGTTTCCTTTCACCCGACTGCATCTGCCTGCCAGATGCAGTTTGTCTCCCCTCTCACCTTGATTGTGCATTTTTTAACCCCATATTAACGCTATGGCTTAAACCGATATCAGGAGGGCAAGATGGCTTCCGGTTGGGCAAATGATGATGCCGTGAACGAACAGATCAACAGTACGATTGAAGATGCGGTTGCGCGCGCTCGCGGCGAAATTCCGCGCGGCGAAAGTTTAACGGAATGCGAAGAGTGCGGAGAGCCCATTCCTGAGGCGCGGCAAAAAGCCATTCCCGGGGTAAGGTTATGCATAACCTGTCAGCAGGATAAAGATTCAAAAAACGCTTCACATTCGGGATATAATCGCAGAGGATCGAAAGACAGCCAGTTACGCTGACTTTCCTTTACCTAAGTTAACCGCCCGAATGCTTACCTTTACGCTCACGCTTTTTAGCGAACCGCGTAGCAAAATGTGCCATTCATCTTTCTTCTGTAAAGCGTATCAACAAGAAGTGTAAACCCGTAATTTGAATTTATTAATAATCAATAAGTTATTTGTCATTCAATTTTTTTGATTAACCACGTCAATTCTCTTCGATTTTATCTCTGCAGAAAAAACGTGATACTTATCACATCGACGGAACATCGTCCCCTTAACAGAATAACCTGCGAGAGATTAATTATGAAAACCATCAAATATGCTGTTGCTGCTGTTGCCCTGTCCGCTCTGTCTTTTGGCGCATTCGCTGTAGAGCCTGTTTCATCTACTCAGGCGCAGAGCATGAATAAAATCGGTGTGGTGAGTGCAGAAGGCGCGACCACGCTGGACGGTCTGGAAGCCAAACTGGCTGAGAAAGCGGCTGCTGCCGGTGCAAGCGGATACACCATCACCTCCGCTAACACCAACAACAAGCTAAGCGGTACTGCGGTTATCTACAAATAATCGCCTGAATGAATGCTGTACCCTCACCAAACCCTCTGGTGAGCTGCTCCAACCCTCATTGACCCTGTTGTTTGTTACCCTTGCTTGCCCGTCCGCCACTGGACGGGCTTTTTTTTGCCTAAAATGCCGCCTCAACCCGCTTCATGCCGGCCTCGACCGTGTCAACTTCCCCGGTCGCCAGCAGGCAGCAGGCCATCTGTAACTTGATGGACTGCGGCACCGGCACATTTCCGGCAAGGCACTGTTCAATCCACTTCGCGGTGATGTAGGGATCTTTCGCCTCCGGCAGAATAACGCCGCTGTTCTCTTCCCCACGTTCAAGCGCGATACGCGTCCCAGCCGCGTCGATCAGCATTATTTGCGGGCAGCGCTGCGGATTAGCGTACACCTCGCCTTCCGTCCCATGCATCAGCAACGCGTTGCCGCCAATCTCTTCAAAGAATTTCCCCACGCGCCCCACGTATTCCGGGTGCGAAACGCTGGAAAGGCGCAGCGCGGCATTTTCGGCAAACGGCGTGGCCAGCTTCGCCAGCGTATGCGCGCTGTTACGCACGCCCATTCGCCAGCGCATTGCGAGCTGCTTTTCCAGCGGCGGGCAGAGCGCCTTAACGGGAATATAGACCGGCTGATGGCTATCGAGCTTCGCCTGCGCCTGCCCGGCGTGGAGAGTGGGTTCGATCCCCAGCAGTTCAAAAATCGTTTCTGTCAGCACGCGGGTCGGATCTTCACTCACCCCGTGCACCACCACTGGAAAACCCAGCTTATGTAACAGAATAGCCAGCAGCGGCGTCAGGTTGGCCTGCTTGCGCGCGCCGTTATAGCTGGGAATGACGATCGGCATCGGTTTTGCCACCGGTGGCGTCAGACGCAGCGTTTGCGCCTGCATCGCCTCATAAAAGCCGCGCATCTCCGCTTCACCTTCTCCCTTAATGCGCAGGGCGATAAGAATGCCGCCGAGTTCGAGATCGGGAACCTCACCGTTGAGCATACGGGTGTAAAGCGCACGCGCTGTCTCATGATCCAGGTCGCGGGCATGGTTTTTTCCACGCCCTACCTCTTTGATAATTTTACGATAATCCACGGTATCTCTCCTGAAAACGTCACCTTGTTAACACTATATCCCCGATGAAACCTGCCAGGTAGCTTTTTATCCCCACCGCCAGAGCCATCTGTTTTACCGAAGAAAAAAATTATGCAAGCACTGATTCAATTATTTGTGATGCCTATAGAAGATTCTTATCCATCCATTCTTTGATTAAATAACGAACGGAAATCATTGAGGATAACGGGCAAAAACCTTAGGCACGTTTTTACCCACACACCAGGAACTATTATGAACAAGAATGCGTTAGGTCTTTTTATCGCGTCGGTGATTGGCTGCTCGGCATCCGCTTTTGCAGCAACAGACGGTGAAGGACAGATCAACTTTACGGGCGAAATCATCGATTCCGCCTGTCAGGTTGTGAATGGTTTAAGTAACCCGTTGAACGTGACATTAGGCAAAGTCTCCAAGACGGTCTTTACCGGTGCCGGCTCCACCAGCACCGCCACGAAGTTTGATATTGAGTTAAAAAACTGCCCGGAAACCGTTACGTCGGCGGCAATCAACTTCGGCGGAACGCCGGATGCTAATAACAACAGCACCCTGGCGTTAACCCCCGATGCAGATGCCGCAACCGGCGTAGCCATTCAGCTGATCGACTCTTCTGAACAGCCCGTCAGTTTATATACTCCGTCAAAAGAGTATCCGCTGGCCTCCGGCACCGCAGTAAACGATCTGCAGTTTGCCGCGCGTTATATTCAAACCGGTGCGGCCATTACCGCGGGTCCGGCAAACTCTGTTTCAACATTCACGGTTATTTATAACTGATATTGCTCACCAGGGACTATTTCCTTTTGCAAAAAAGAGATAGTCCCGCCTTATTTTGAGAAAAAACTATGCGTCACGGTTATTTACTCAGCACCCTTTTACTGGTAGCTGCAACGGCACATGCAGGCGTTATTATTAACGGCACGCGCCTGGTCTACCAGGGAGGCAAAAAGGAATCCTCTATCGGTATTTCAAACCCAGATGCAACGGATTATCTGGTGCAATCCTGGGCGGATTCTGGCGGTAAAGACCTGGCCAAAGCTCCCTTTCTGATTACGCCGCCACTGTTTCGTCTTGATGCGAAGCAGGAAAACGTTCTGCGCGTCGTACGTACCGGCGGAAATTTGCCTGAAGATCGCGAGTCGATGTTCTGGCTGAATATAAAAGCCATCCCCTCCTCAAAAAAGGTGGCAGGGGTCAATACCCTGCAAATTGCGGTTAACACGCGCATTAAGCTGATGTACCGCCCGGCCTCCGTCAAGGGTAAACCGGAAGCGGTCGCGGATCAGCTTGAGTGGCACCGCGAGGGCAATGATTTAGTGGTTAACAACCCGACGCCGTTTTATATGAATTTCCAGTCGGTCACCCTTAACGGTCATAAGGTCGATAAAGCGACCTGGGCCGTACCAAAAACCGAAACCCATTTTGCGTTGCCTGCACATACCGGCGGTTCAACCGTGTCCTGGTCAATTATTACTGATTACGGCAGCATCAGCAAAACGCTCTCTGCATCCGTGCATTAATACCGTACCCAATAACGCACCTTATGATTACCTATTCTTCAACCCCAAGAAGGCAATTGCCTTCCGTTTATCGGATGCTTACGCTGCTGACCCTGCTATGCGGGTTAGCGGCCGTGGGTTTTTCGCAGCAAACGCGGGCGGATGATTATTTTAATCCAGCGTTGTTGGATGTGGATAATCCACAGCAGGGAAAAACCGATCTCTCCATTTATGAAAAAGGCCCGGGACAGGCGCCAGGGAAATATCAGGTCACGATCTTTATCAATAATAATAAAATTGATACCCGCGACGTGACCTTTATATTGCAAAAGCAGGATAATGGAGAAAATTCCCTTCAGCCCTGCTTTACTCTGTCCGATTTAAAAAGCCTGGGTATTAAAACTGACGACTATCCTCAGCTTGCCGTGAAAGGCGCATGCGCGGATTTGCACGCCATACCGGCGGCGACGGCGACATTTCGCGTCAGCAACCAGCAGCTTCTGTTGAGCATTCCGCAGTCCGCGCTCGGTCAGGTTCCCCGTGGCTATATTGACCCAACAGAATTTGATGAGGGGATCACGGCGGGCATCCTCAACTACAGCGCCAGCGCCAGCCAGAGCCACGCCCGTCAGCAGGGCATGCAGGACAACAGCAGCCAGTACGTTAACCTGCGTCCGGGCCTGAACGTCGGCGCGTGGCGCCTGCGCAACTACTCCACCTGGAGTCGCAGCACCAGCGGTCACGAAGAAGAGCAATCCTTTAACTCGGTCTACACCTATGCCCAGCGCGATATCGTGGCGTTAAAAAGCGATCTGACCGTAGGCCAAAGCAGCTCCCCGGCAGACGTATTTGACAGCGTTCCGTATACCGGCGCGCAGCTGAACTCCGACAACGATATGCTGCCGGACAGCGAAAAAGGCTATGCCCCGATCATCCGCGGTACGGCCCACAGTAATGCGCTGGTGGTGGTACGTCAGAACGGCTACGTGATTTATCAAAA
Organism: Enterobacter sp. ZOR0014; assembly: GCF_000798855.1. Classification (NCBI taxonomy): domain Bacteria; kingdom Pseudomonadati; phylum Pseudomonadota; class Gammaproteobacteria; order Enterobacterales; family Enterobacteriaceae; genus Enterobacter; species Enterobacter sp. ZOR0014. Next base: position 28,651 of record NZ_JTLF01000028.1, read on the forward strand.
TACCGTTGCGCCGGGTGCATTTGAAATCAATGACCTGTATCCCACCGGCAGCAGCGGCGATCTCCAGGTCACCGTGAAAGAGACGGACGGCAGCGAACGTCACTTTGTGGTGCCCTACGCCTCCGTTCCGGTCCTCCAGCGCGAAAAGCACCTGAAATACAGCGTCACTGCCGGGCGCTACCGCTCTTATGACAAAGACGTGGAAAAAACGCCCTTCGCTCAGGGAGGTGCCATTTATGGCCTGCCGTACGGATTCACCGCCTACGGTGGCGTGCAGCAAAGCAGCCATTATCAGTCACAGGCGCTGGGCACCGGTAAAAACTTTGGCGATCTTGGCGCGTTTTCTGTCGACGTGACGCGCGCCAAAGCGCTGCTCAAAAAACAGCAGGCCAGCAAGGGGCAGTCCTGGCGTCTGCGCTACAGCAAAGATTTCGCGGGTACGGGCACAAACTTCGCTCTGGCTGGCTATCGCTACAACAGTAAAGGGTTTTACACCCTCGAAGACACCATGGAGTCCTATACCCGCGCCGATGACTGGTCAGCACCGCAGCAGCGCCGCGCGCGTACCGAGGCCACCATCGATCAAACCCTCGGCGAAGGCTGGGGATCGTTTACGCTGAGCCTGGTCAAAGAGACCTACTGGAACCAGGGTCAGGACATGACCTCGATGAGCGTCAGCTATAACAACAGCTGGAAGGGAATCACCTACAGCATGAGCTATAGCCTCAACAAAAACACCAACAGCCGCGATGACGAGGGCGATTCGGTCAGTAACGATAACCTGTTCGCGCTGAGCGTGTCGGTACCGCTGGATCGCTGGATGAGCAACACCTGGGCCTCCTACAACATGAATAACAATAAAGACGGCACCACGCACACGCTGGGCCTGAACGGTACAGCGCTTGAGGAGAACAACCTTAACTGGAACGTTCAGGAAGGCTATGACTCATCAGAAAACGGTACTTCTACCAGTCTGAACGCCGATTACAAAGCCACCTACGGGGAAGTGAGTGGCGGTTTCAGTCAGGACAAATACCAGCGAACCACTAACGTCGGTCTGCAGGGGGGCATGATAGCCCACGCTAACGGCCTGACGCTGAGCCAGCCGCTGGGCGAGACCATCGCGCTGGTGAAAGCGCCCGGAGCCAGCGGCACGCACATCGCCAACCAGACGGGCGTGGAAACTGACTTCCGCGGCTATACCGTGGTGCCCTTTGTCACCGCCTATCGCCACAACACGATTTCGCTGGATACCGAAACGCTGCCTGACGAGGCTGACGTGACGCACGCTTCGCAGATCGTCACGCCAACCCGCGGTGCGGTGGTGCGGGCAAGCTTCAATACCCGCGTGGGTCATCGCGTCCTGATGACGCTGACGCACAACGGGAAGCCGCTGCCCTTCGGCGCAACGGTTACCTCCGAGGATAAGGACAGCGAATTTATCGTCGGCACTGATGGCCAAACCTATCTTTCCGGAATGCCCGATCGCGGCAAGCTTTCCGTCTCATGGGGACAGGAAGCCAGCGACCACTGCGTTGCGGAATACACGCTCACGGATGAAAAAGAGAAAACAGACATTATTAACGCTGCCGCGCAGTGTCAGTAATCAACCGAGCAGGTTCACCTATGCAGCTTGTAAAACAATGCTTTTTCTTACTCATACTGGCAACCGCATCGCTGTTTATGCCGCATGCAAAGGCCACCTGTACGTCGCCGGATATGCCAAAAAACATTAACCTGGCCACGATTTCCGTCTCCACCACGCTTCCCGTCGGCGCGACCATCCCCGGCACCGAACAGACGGTACACGTCGCGGGTCACTGCGATAATGATGCAGATAAGGGTCTGGAGATCGTCTCCTGCTACTACGGCTATGGCACGGAAATCCCCGGCCTTACCGGAGTATATGAATCCGGCGTGAAGGGGGTTGGCATTGCGCTGATGAACGACAAAGGTCAACGCATCAGCGGTGCGGGCGGGGTCACCTGCGACTCCCGCGGCACGCCAATTGGCTATGTCTCAACTGACGGTAACCAGACTTTCGATTTTAACGTCACGCTGGAGCTGGTAAAAACGGATACCACGGTGGAATCGGGTACGCTAAATCAAAGCCAGACCGTCTTTGGCATTGGCGTTTTTGGTCACGAAGGCATCGGTTCACCCAACAATGTTAGCTATGCCGGTAACGTAAACCTTGAAAACGTCACCTGCTCCGTACTGCCAAAAAGCCTGACCGTCAACATGGGCGATTTCCCGGTCAGCGATTTCAATATGGTCGGCACGCTGGCGATGCCCGCGAAGGAGTTCAACATCACGGTGAACTGTAACTCCACCGTTCAGCCGGAATTTAAGGTCACCAGCAGCGACGGCTACGTACCCGGTTATCAGGGGGTGCTTAAGCTCACGCCGGAGGATGGCGTGGCAACGGGGGTCGGGATTGAAATGGTGATCGACAACGAGCTGGCAACGTTCGATACCTACACCCCAACTGAAACCCTGGCCTATGCCAACCAGACGATGGATATCCCGGTCAAGCTGAACTATTTGCAGGTGGCAGATGAAGTCACCCCTGGCCCGGCGAACGCCGTCGCCACCATTACTCTGGCCTATAAGTGATGAAAATGAAGAAACGTCTCTTTGTGCTGGCCGCGCTGGCCAGCACGCTCACCTTTCTGGCCCGGGCTGACGATATTCAGCTGCAAATGGTCGGTAACATTTATGCCAACACCTGCCTCGTGGACAGCGCCAGCAAGGATTTAACCGTTGATTTAGGCCAGGCGGCTTCCAGTGAATTCCATGACGTGGGGGATACCGGCGCGTGGAAAACCTTCAGCCTGAAGGTGACGCATTGTCCGAAATCCCTCGCCCTGGCGACCGCCTTCTTTTACGGTCAGGCGGATGCTACGCACCCAACCAAGTTTGCCAACACGGGCAGCGCGAAGGGGCTGGCGCTGGAGCTGGCGGACAGCCAGGACCATATCCTCATCGCACCGCAGGCCAGCTTTAACGCGCTGATTGACCAGAACGACCATACCGCCACCTTCCCGCTGGCTGCACGCTATTACGCCACCGCTATGCCTGTTACCGCAGGCACGTTCAGCAGCGTCGTTCAGGTGACCTTCACTTACCAGTAGGACCGCGCCCCTTAGCACGGATGCTTTTTCGACGCCCGGCAGCCTGTTTTGCCGGGCGTTTTTTTATCTCCGGTACCGACGGCTGTTCAATCGGGAAGACCGGTAGCGCGTTGAGCAGCCGCTGTCCATAATTTTTGGTCAGCAGACGTTTATCGTAGATCACCACTTCGCCCCAGCAGCCGTGGCTTCGAATCAAACGCCCCACCTGCTGAATCAGGTTAAACGATGCCGCAGGCAGGCTCTGCACCTCAAACGGATAGCGGTTAAGGCTTTTCAGCCATTCGCCCTCGGTGATCACCACCGGGCTGTCGATGGGGGGGAAGGCAATTTTATGAATGTGGACCTGCGTCAGGTAGTCGCCTTTCAGGTCAAGACCTTCCGCGAAAGACTGCAATCCCACCAGCACGCTACGCTCGCCGTTATCAATGCGTTTACGGTGGGTTTCCACCAGCCTGTAACGCGGCTGGTCACCCTGCACCAGCATGAGTAAACGCAGATCGGTGACGTGTTCCAGAAAACGCTGCATGGCGCGTCCACTGGCAAATAACACCAGCATGCCAGGGTATTTTTTACTCTCGACCTGTTCGCGGAAATAGGCCGCCATTTCCGCAATGTGCTGTTCTTCGTTGTCGATCAGCGGCTCAAACGTCATGCGCGGAATGACCAGCTTGCCCTGCTCGCAGTGGTTAAACGGCGAGTCCAGCGCCACAAAGCGGTCACCCGCTTTTTCTTTAAGCCCGCTCATCTCCTGCAAACGAGAAAAACTGTTCAGAGAACGCAGCGTGGCAGAGGTTACCACCACGTGCGGCACGCTGCGCCAGATCAGCTTTTCCAGCTGATCGGCCACGCGGATGCCCACGCAGTGGAAGAAGAGATGCACCTGCCCGTCCCGCACGTCGCGGGTGGCCCATTTGGTGACCGGCGCGCCTGATGCCTGCGCCATTGAGGCCAGCCGCCAGAGTTTGCTCTGCGCTTCGAACATGCCCAGCGCGCGGTTCATCTGTAGCAGAATACGGTGCAGACGCACCACGTCATGCGTGCCGGTTTTCTCGCTCAGATCGTTTAAGAACATCTCCGCCAGCCCGCGCAGCTTTTCAAGGTGCTTTGCCAGTTGCTGACAAATTTCCATCACCTCTTCCGGCAGTTCGCCCATCGCAAAGCGATGTTCCGCCTCCTGGGCTGAGGGAAGATAAAGGTTGAGGATGTTATTGAGCGAGGAGATCAGGCCGTAAACCTCTTCACAATGCTCGCTTAGCCGTTCCGGCACCGCCAGCGGCGGCGTGGTTTTCGGGCGGAACTGCTCCATGCAGGTTGCCACCAGCTTGCAGAACAGATCCAGCTGCAGGCGGAACCAGGGCGCGGTGATCTCGGCGCTCATCTCCAGCGCGTCCCGAGCCACGTCGGGCAGATGGTGGCCTTCGTCGAGCACCAGCAGCAGATTTTTGGGCTCCGGTAGCACCGCCTCGCTCTCCAGCGCGGCCATCACCAGCGCGTGGTTGGCGACAACCACCTCCGCCTCCTGAATTTCGCGCCGGGCGACAAAGAACGGGCACTCGCGGTAGTAGTGGCAGTTGCGGTTCAGGCAGCTGGCTTTGTCGGTGCTGAGCCTGCGCCATAAGTCGTCGCTGATGGCCTGGCTGGTGTGATCCCGCAGGCCGTCCCACTTATAGCCGTCGAGTTCGGCTTTGAGTTTTGCACACTGCTCCTGCTCGGCCTTATTGTTCGGCGTCAGCTCGTCATCAAGAAACGCGAGCAGATCCTGTTGATTCGGCTCGCTGCTGGCGAGCGCCGCCAGGTTACGTGGGCACACGTAGCGCCCGCGCCCAAAGGCGGCGGTAAAGCGCAGGTCGGGGATGATTTTGCGCAGCAGCGGCAAATCTTTGCTGAAAATCTGATCCTGCAGGGCCACGTTGGCGGTGCTGACCACCAGCGTTTTGTCCTCTTCCCGCGCGATGGCAATACCGGGAATGAGATATGACAGGGTTTTCCCGACGCCGGTCGGCGCTTCAATCGCCAGATGTCGCCCGTCGTCCCCGGCAAGCGTTTTTGCCACGTCAGCAATCATCTGCCGCTGCGGCGCTCGGGGGATAAAGTCGGGGATCTGCTGTTGTAGCGCCTTGTACCATGCGCCAATTTGCGCTTTCAGCGCCGCGGTTAAAGCCATCGAAAAACCTGAAATACTGTATAAACAGCCACTATTGTGGCACTTTCTCTTCGCTGCCGCAAAAAGAAAAGCCCGGCTTTACGACCGGGCTTCCAGATTACTGCGGGTTAGCAGGTTTACGCGGGCGGCGTCGACGCTGCCCTTCCCCTGCCGGTTTCCCTTCGCCGCTGCGCCACGGACTTTCGCCGGCCGGTTTGCTGTCGTTGTTGCGACGCGGGGGCTTGCCGGATGATTTCGGCGCGCCGCCTTCAGCACGACGCGGCTGCTGACCGCGACCACCGCCGCCCTGACCACGACCGCCACCCTGGCGACCGTTCTGAATCGGCTCCGCCTTGATGGACGGATCCACTTCGTAGCCCGGGGTTTCGATGCGTGGGATCTCTTTCTTCAGCAGACGTTCGATGTCGCGCAGCAGCTTGTGTTCATCGACGCAGACCAGAGAGAGCGCTTCACCGGTTGACGCCGCGCGGCCGGTACGACCGATACGGTGAACGTAATCTTCCGGGACGTTTGGCAGCTCGTAGTTTACTACGTGCGGCAGCTCTTCAATGTCCAGACCACGCGCGGCGATGTCGGTTGCCACCAGCACGCGGATGTCGCCAGATTTGAAGTCCGCCAGCGCACGGGTACGCGCACCCTGGCTCTTGTTACCGTGGATGGCGGCACTGCGGATACCGTCTTTATTGAGCTGTTCCGCCAGGTGGTTCGCACCGTGCTTGGTGCGGGTAAATACCAGCACCTGCTGCCAGTTACCCTGGCCGATCATCTGGGAGAGCAGCTCCCGCTTACGCTTTTTATCAACAAAGTGAACGTGCTGTGTCACCTGCTCAGAGGGGGTGTTGCGACGCGCCACTTCCACTTCCAGCGGGTTATGCAGCAGCTTTTCTGCCAGCGCCTTGATCTCGTCGGAGAAGGTGGCAGAGAACAGCAGGTTCTGACGACGCGCAGGCAGCTTGGCCAGCACGCGACGGATGTCGTGGATAAAGCCCATGTCAAGCATGCGGTCGGCTTCGTCCAGCACCAGAATTTCAATCTGATCGAGCTTCACCGCGTTCTGGTGTTCGAGATCCAGCAGACGGCCCGGCGTTGCCACCAGCACGTCCACGCCGCCGCGCAGCTTCATCATCTGTGGGTTGATGCTGACGCCACCGAAAACGACCAGTGAGCGAATGTTGAGATAGCGGCTGTAGTCACGCACGTTCTCACCAATCTGCGCCGCCAGCTCACGGGTTGGGGTCAGGATCAGCGCACGAACCGGACGACGGCCTTTGGCGTGCGGCTGGTTTTTTACCAGCAGCTCTAACAGCGGCAGCGTAAAGCCCGCGGTTTTACCGGTGCCGGTCTGGGCGCTGGCCATCAGGTCACGCCCCTGAAGAACGGCGGGGATCGCCTGCTGCTGGATGGGGGTTGGCTCAACGTAGCCCTGCTCTGCGATGGCACGCAGAATTTCCGGGTTCAGGCCAAGGGAATCAAAAGACATAAAAACTCCGAACCGCCCCGACCATCACAGGTGTAGTTTTCAGGGAGATATAACGAAAAGGGGAAGGACAAAAACCACAATGTCGTGAAGGTGCGGAGTGTAGCAGCTTTTGTGACGTGGCGCATAAAATATCCCAGCACGAACGCTCGACGGTTCAGCAATTCGGGGCTATTTTTAATCAATCGATTGATTAATTTTTAATGCCGCCATGAATACGACCCCAACGACAACCAAAGGTGAACAGGCCAAAAGCCAGCTGATTGCTGCCGCGCTGGCGCAGTTTGGCGAGTATGGCCTGCACGCGACCACGCGAGATATCGCCGCCCAGGCCGGGCAAAACATTGCGGCGATCACCTACTATTTTGGCTCAAAAGAGGATTTGTACCTCGCCTGCGCCCAGTGGATTGCCGATTTTATCGGCACACATTTTCGTCCGCACGTTGAAGAAGCCAGCGAGCTGTTGAGCCAGCCGACGCCGGATCGTGACGCTATCCGGCGGCTTATCCTGAATGCCTGCCATAATATGATCCGCCTGCTGACGCACGACGATACGCTCAACCTGAGTAAGTTTATCTCCCGCGAGCAGCTCTCCCCTACAACTGCCTATCAGCTGGTACACGATCAGGTCATTGCTCCGATGCATACCCACCTGACCCACCTGATCGCCGCCTATACCGGGCGGGACGCCAGCGATACCGTGACCATTTTGCATACCCATGCCCTGCTGGGTGAAATCCTTGCCTTTCGTCTGGGGCGGGAAACCATCCTGTTACGCACCGGCTGGACACAATTCGATGAGGATAAAGCCGCGCAGATTAGCCAGGTCATCACCTGTCATCTCGATCTGATCCTGCAAGGCTTAACGCAAAGGAGCCTGAAGTCATGAAAAAACCTGTCGCCATCATTCTGGTGGTTGTTGTTTTGCTTGCCGCGGGCGTCGGTGGCTGGCTGTGGTATCAGAGCCATCAGGACCGGGGCCTGACGCTGTACGGTAATGTGGATATTCGTACCGTGAATATGAGCTTCCGCGTGGGTGGCCGTCTCGCCTCGCTGAGCGTTGACGAAGGCGATGCCATTAAACGCGGGCAGACGCTGGGCATGCTGGATAAAGCCCCCTACGAGAACGCCCTGATGCAGGCCAAAGCCGGCGTTTCCGTTGCCCAGGCGCAATATGACCTGATGCTGGCGGGTTATCGTGACGAAGAGATCGCCCAGGCCGCCGCTGCCGTTAAGCAGGCGAAAGCTGCCTACGACTACGCGCAGAATTTCTATAACCGTCAGCAGGGGCTGTGGAAAAGCCGCACCATTTCAGCCAACGATCTGGAGAATGCGCGTTCATCCCGCGACCAGGCGCAGGCGACGCTGAAATCCGCGCAGGATAAATTAAGCCAGTACACCACCGGTAACCGCCCGCAGGACATTGCCCAGGCCAAAGCCAGCCTTGAACAGGCGCAGGCGCAGCTGGCCCAGGCAGAGCTGGATCTGCATGATACAACCCTCATCGCCCCGTCTGACGGTACGCTGATGACCCGTGCCGTGGAGCCGGGCAGCATGCTCAGCGCGGGCGGCACCGTATTAACGCTCTCCCTGACCCGCCCGGTCTGGGTGCGCGCCTACATTGACGAGCCAAATCTCGGCCAGATGCAGCCGGGCCGCGAGCTGCTGCTCTATACCGATGGTCGTCCGGATAAGCCGTATCACGGCAAAGTTGGCTTTGTCTCCCCCACCGCCGAATTCACCCCGAAAACCGTTGAAACGCCGGACCTGCGTACCGACCTGGTGTACCGTCTGCGCATCATCGTCACCGATGCGGACGACGCGCTGCGTCAGGGCATGCCTGTTACCGTAAAAGTGAACAACGGGGAACGACATGAATGACGCGGTTATCCAGCTCAACAATCTGGTCAAACGCTTCGCAGGGATGGACAAACCGGCGGTCGCCCCGCTGAACTGCACCATTCAGAAAGGCTATGTGACCGGCCTGGTCGGCCCGGACGGCGCAGGCAAAACCACGCTGATGCGGATGCTGGCCGGTTTGCTAAAGCCGGATGAAGGCACAGCCAGCGTGCTTGGCCTTGACCCCATCAAAGACGACGGCGCGCTCCACGCCATGCTCGGCTATATGCCGCAGAAGTTTGGTCTGTATGAAGATCTGACGGTGATGGAAAACCTGAACCTGTATGCCGACCTGCGCAGCGTGACCGGCGAAACCCGGCAGAAAACCTTTGCCCGCCTACTTGAGTTCACTTCCCTCGGCCCGTTCACCGGCCGGCTGGCGGGCAAGCTCTCCGGCGGGATGAAGCAAAAGCTGGGGCTGGCCTGTACGCTCGTCGGCGAACCAAAGGTCCTGCTGCTGGAC
>NZ_JTLF01000125.1:0-15330 GCF_000798855.1 Enterobacter sp. ZOR0014
GAACATGGTGCCGGGTACCTGGGTCCCGATACCTGGCTGAGCGGACACACGATGGGCCAGCCACGAGGTTTTTATAAGTGGCACGTTATTTTTTGCTCATCCTGAAAATAATGTGGTAATAGCCGGGCATTTATAAAACATCGATTCTCTGTTGTGTTATCTTCAAACCCCACATGTTCGCTGGATAATTATTTCCCTTAATTGAAACGGAACGAATACTTACAGTTTAGCTTACGGGAAAATATTATCGTCATAACGAAATTTAAGATTTTTAATACTAAAAGTCAGTTGCTAACTTCGCATGATTCATGCAACGTAATCACCTGTTTAACAAAGCATCCGGCCTTCATTACTACAGGCGTACAACATGCAGGGATATAGGGCGGGAAATGAATCGTAGCGCGCGGCGCAAAATGCTCAGGGTAGTAGGGATCATCATGGTAGTTATGCTGCCGGTGATGCTTGCCCTATGGTTTGCCCAGCTAAGAGCCGTGTCGGAAACAAGCGCTCAGCTCCGTACATTTGCTGAACTGGCTTTAGACAAAACAGAACTGGTTATTCAACAAGTTGATCTGGCCCGGGACGAGGCCGAAAAATATCAGGGTAAACTTTGTACACCGGAACATCGCCAATATATGTTGAACGTTGTGCGTGGCCGCCTGTTTGTCGCTGATTTAATTTATGCCGAAGGTCAGAATCTTCTTTGTTCAACCGTTTTTACGCCGGACCAACCTTACGTGATCCCGATTGCCAATTACACCCGTAAACCTGACATCGCTATCTATTATTTTCGCGACACGCCATTTTATACTGGCTATAAAATGACATATATGCAGCGTGGAAATTATGTCGTGGTGGTCAATCCGCTTTCTTACAGCGAAGTGATGTCTACCGATCATTCTCTCTCCTGGGGAGTGTACGACACGGTAACCAATGCATTCTTTTCCGTTAGCCAGAAAGCTAATCCTTCTTTATTAAATTCGATGATTCAGGATAAGGAATCGGTATTTCAAAAAGATAACCGTTTCTATACCGTCGTGAAATCACCGAAACGGCCTATTGCCGCTATCGTGTCGACGTCAAATAAGCGTTTTTACGAAACGCTCTACCATCAGGCGACGTTGACGCTGCCACTGGGGATGATCTGCAGCATTATTATTTTGCTGGTATGGTCGCGGACGCACCGCGAGCTTAATTCGCCAGGGCGGTTGCTGCATCGGGCGTTGCACAAACGACAGCTTTGCCTGCACTACCAGCCGATTATTGATATCAAGAACAACCAGTGCGTGGGGGCAGAGGCGTTGTTGCGCTGGCCGGGTTTCAACGGGCAGGTGATGAGTCCGGCTGAGTTTATTCCGCTGGCTGAAAAAGAGGGAATGAGCGAGCGGATTACGGATTATGTCGTTGAGGAGGTATTCAGCGATCTGGGCCATTTCCTGGCTGAGCATCCGCATCTCTATATTTCAATTAACCTGTCGGCCACGGATTTCCACTCCTCGCGGCTGATCGCCATGATTTCTGACAAGGCGCGCCACTATGCCGTCCGTGCCCAGCAAATCAAAATCGAAGTGACGGAACGTGGGTTCATTGATGTGCCAAAAACCACTCCGGTGATTCAGGCTTTCCGGCAGGCGGGTTATGAAGTGGCGATCGATGATTTCGGGACCGGTTACTCGAACCTGCACAATCTCTATTCGCTGAACGTCGACATTCTGAAAATCGATAAATCGTTTATCGATACGCTAACGACCAACAGCACCAGCCACCTGATTGCCGAGCATATTATCGAGATGGCGCAAAGCCTGCGGCTTAAAACCATTGCGGAAGGGGTCGAAACGGCAGAGCAGGTGAGTTGGTTGCTGAAGCGTGGCGTCCAGTTCTGTCAGGGATGGCACTTCGCGAAAGCGATGCCGCCCCAGGAATTTATGACCTGGCAGCAGCAACCTTTGCACTAAGGGTGATTAATTCAACTGGTGGCGATAGTCGCTCGGCGTACGGTCAAACTCGCGGCGAAACACGCGGGAAAAGGTTTGTTGCGACACATAGCCAAGATCCATCGCGATATCAAAAATCGGTCGCTGCGTTGAGCGTAACGCCTGCGCCGCCAGCAGCAATCTGCGCTGACGAATGTACTCACCCAGGGTTTGATGCATAACCGTGCGGAACATTCTCTGTAAATACCATTTCGAATAGCCCGACTTTTTAGCGACCACATCAATGTTCAACGGTTGATCGATATGATCATCAATCCATTCAATAAGTGTCTGAATAATCTGCTGATGCGACATAAGGTTGCCCCTCTGTAGATACAACTTTCTTGGTTGATTCGTCGTTTTCTCTGCGGGGGAGTATAATTCCTCAAGTTAACTTGAGGTAAAGAGGTTTTATGGAAAAGAGATTGCCGCGTATTAAAGCGCTTTTAACCCCCGGCGAAGTGGCAAAGCGAAGCGGTGTTGCGGTATCGGCGCTCCACTTCTATGAAAGCAAAGGGTTAATTAAAAGCATCCGTAACGGCGGAAACCAGCGCCGCTATACCCGTGACGTTCTCCGTTACGTGGCGATTATCAAAATTGCGCAACGAATCGGCATTCCCCTGGCGACGATAGGTGAGGCGTTTGGGGTGTTGCCGGAGGGCCACACGCTGAGCCCGAAAGAGTGGAAGGAGCTCTCCTCCCAGTGGCGTGAAGAACTGGACAGACGTATCCATACGCTGGTTGCGCTGCGCGATGAACTGGACGGTTGTATCGGCTGCGGCTGTCTGTCCCGTAGCGACTGCCCGTTGCGGAACCCCGGTGACAGGCTGGGCGAGCAGGGGACAGGGGCGCGGCTGCTGGAAGAAGATTGAGGTTGCGCGGCCTGTTTGCCGGGTAAGGCGCAGCCGCCACCCGGCATACACACGCACCCTATAAAGAACTAAAGCGCCACTAAGGGCGCTTTAGTTTTTCCCGGTCTTTGTCTTTCTCTCTATCCCGCTGGTTCACGGGAGGGTTTCCCCCGACATCAGCACCCCTCGTGTCGAGCTGGTTGGTGAGGTTCCGGATTGTGCTGACACTTTAATTCTATGCAAGCCCCGTTTTTTCGCCAGCGTCGCTGACCGGTTTTTAGCCGAATTTTTTTCGCGGTGTTGTTCAATTTTCTATAGTTAAAAAGTATGAATCACAGGAGAAGACCATGCTCACGGTACATCACCTTAACCAGTCGCGCTCACATCGTGTGATCTGGGCGCTGGAAGAACTCGCCCTGCCTTATGAGATCGTTCACTACCAGCGCGAAAAGAACATGCTGGCGCCGGAGGCTCTCAAAAAGGTGCATCCGTTGGGCAAATCACCCATCATCGAAGATAACGGACTGATCCTCGCGGAATCGGGTGCCATTCTGGAGTACCTCCAGGAAACCTATGATGCCGAATCGCGCCTTAAGCCGTTAGATCCGGCGCATAAGGTGCAATACCGCTTCTGGCTGCATTACGCGGAAGGATCGCTGATGCCACTGCTGTTAATGAAGCTGGTTTTCAACAGCCTCGGCAAGCCGCCCGTGCCGCCAGGCATCCGACTCCTGGGCAAGGCGCTGGGTAAGGGGGTGCAGAAAGCGTATCTCAATCCCCAGCTGGAAACGCATGCGCGCTTTATTGACTCGCATCTCGCTCAAAACAGCTGGTTTGCCGGGGACGCGCTCAGCATGGCCGACATTCAGATGAGTTTCCCGATCTTTGCCCTGCTGGCGCGTGGGGGCATCGACAATCTGCCGCATATTGAGGCCTGGAAGCAAAAGGTCGATAACAGTCCCGGCTGGAAGCGAACCCTGGAACAGGGTGGGCCATTATCCATCCCGGGTGAGGGTTGAAATGTAAACAAATTGCGCATAGACGATAACGTTTGCGCATCCTCTGTTTATTTCTTCAGCGTCATAAGCGAATTTTAGCGAAAAACGATAAAGTTCAGTTGAAAAGGGCGGTGTTTAGGCTGGATAATCGTTTGCCTTAATTTGACCACCCGTTCTTAAGCGCGGAGCTAAACGTTTGCTTTTTTTGTGACGCCCTTTCGTCGCAAACGCAAAACAAGGATTTGACGTATTAGCTGGCAGTGGCGTCTCCACCACGCTTATGAACGTTCTATAAAAACTCTCAGGGGATGTTTTCTATGTCTACGCCATCTGCGCGTACCGGCGGTTCACTTGACGCCATGTTTAAAATTTCGGCTCGCGGCAGCACCGTGCGTCAGGAAGTTGTTGCCGGTCTGACAACGTTTCTGGCGATGGTTTACTCCGTCATCGTTGTGCCGGGCATGCTGGGTAAAGCGGGCTTCCCGCCAGCAGCTGTTTTTGTCGCGACCTGCCTGGTAGCCGGTGTGGGCTCCATTGTGATGGGGCTGTGGGCGAACCTGCCGCTGGCGATTGGTTGCGCCATCTCTTTGACCGCGTTCACCGCGTTCAGCCTGGTGCTGGGTCAGCAGATCAGCGTACCGGTCGCACTCGGCGCTGTGTTCCTGATGGGTGTGCTGTTCACCGTTATCTCTGCTACCGGCATTCGTAGCTGGATTTTGCGCAACCTGCCGCAGGGCGTGGCGCACGGCACCGGTATCGGCATCGGTCTGTTCCTGCTGCTAATCGCCGCTAACGGCGTGGGCCTGGTGATCAAGAACCCGCTGGACGGCCTGCCGGTGGCGCTGGGGCATTTCGCGAGCTTCCCGGTGATCATGTCGCTGATCGGTCTGGCGGTGATTATCGGTCTGGAAAAACTGAAAGTGCCGGGCGGCATTCTGCTGACCATTATCGGTGTATCCATTGTCGGCCTGATTTTCGATCCGAACGTCCACTTCTCCGGTATTTTCGCCATGCCGTCGCTGAGCGATGACAAGGGCAATTCTCTGATTGGCAGCCTGGATATCGTTGGTGCGCTTAACCCGGTAATCCTGCCAAGCGTGCTGGCGCTGGTGATGACCGCCGTGTTTGACGCAACCGGTACGATTCGCGCGGTGGCCGGTCAGGCTAACCTACTGGATAAAGACGGTCAGATTATTGATGGCGGCAAAGCCCTGACGACTGACTCCCTGAGCAGCGTTTTCTCAGGACTGGTGGGCGCAGCGCCTGCGGCAGTGTATATCGAGTCCGCAGCGGGCACGGCTGCAGGTGGTAAAACCGGCCTGACGGCCATCACCGTCGGCGTGCTGTTCCTGCTGATCCTGTTCCTCTCTCCGCTCTCTTATCTGGTACCGGCTTACGCGACCGCGCCAGCGCTGATGTATGTCGGCCTGCTGATGCTGAGCAACGTGGCGAAGATCGACTTTGCGGATTTCGTGGATGCCATGTCTGGCCTGATTACCGCCGTGTTTATCGTGCTGACCTGTAACATCGTGACCGGCATCATGATCGGTTTCGCGTCGCTGGTCATTGGTCGTCTGGTCTCTGGTGAATGGCGCAAGCTGAACATCGGCACCGTGGTGATCGCCGTTGCGCTGGTGGCATTCTACGCAGGCGGCTGGGCCATCTAAGTTGTCCATTGATGCGAAAACGGGTGGCTCAGGCCGCCCGTTTTTATTTTCAGAGCTCATCCCGTTGCCTTTTGCGTTACTCTGAAGAAGATAGAATAAAAGGCACGACGCCTTCCGTAGTACATAAGTAACACAGCAAACAGGGAACGCATGGAAATCTTCTTCACAATACTCATCATGACCCTTGTGGTCTCATTATCCGGGGTGGTCACACGCGTACTGCCCTTTCAGGTCCCCCTGCCATTAATGCAAATTGCCATCGGTGCGCTGCTGGCGTGGCCGACGTTTGGCCTGCACGTGGAATTTGACCCCGAACTGTTCCTCGTGCTGTTTATTCCGCCACTGCTGTTTGCTGATGGCTGGAAAACGCCCACGCGCGAATTCCTTGAGCACGGGCGAGAGATCTTCGGCCTGGCGCTGGCGCTGGTCGTCGTCACCGTCGTCGGGATTGGCTTCCTGATTTACTGGGCCGTACCGGGTATCCCGTTAATCCCCGCCTTTGCGCTGGCCGCCGTGCTCTCGCCAACCGATGCCGTGGCGCTTTCCGGCATTGTGGGTGAAGGTCGTATTCCGAAGAAAATCATGGGGATTTTGCAGGGCGAGGCGCTGATGAATGACGCCTCTGGTCTGGTCGCCCTGAAGTTTGCCGTGGCGGTTGCCATGGGGACGATGGTCTTTACCATTGGCGGCGCGACGCTGGAATTCTTCAAAGTGGCGATTGGCGGTATCCTCGCGGGCTTTGTGGTGAGCTGGCTGTATGGTCGCTCCCTGCGCTTCCTCAGCCGCTGGGGCGGTGATGAACCCGCCACGCAAATCGTACTGCTGTTCCTGCTGCCGTTTGCCTCCTACCTGATTGCCGAACATATTGGCGTGTCGGGCATTCTGGCGGCGGTAGCGGCAGGGATGACCATCACCCGCTCCGGCGTGATGCGTCGCGCGCCGCTGGCAATGCGTCTGCGTGCCAACAGCACCTGGGCGATGCTGGAATTCGTGTTTAACGGCATGGTTTTCCTGCTGTTGGGCCTGCAACTGCCGGGCATTATGGAGTCCTCGCTGATTGCGGCAGAGGCCGATCCGAACGTTGAAGTCTGGATGCTGTTTACCGACATCGTGCTGATCTATATGGCACTGATGCTGGTGCGTTTTGGCTGGCTCTGGACGATGAAGAAATTCAGCGTGCGCTTCCTGACGAAAAAGCCGATGGAGTTTGGCTCCTGGACCACACGCGAGCTGCTGATTGCCTCTTTCGCTGGCGTGCGTGGGGCGATCACCCTTGCCGGTGTGCTCTCTATTCCGCTGCTGCTGCCGACGGGCGATGTCTTCCCGGCGCGCTACGAGCTGGTGTTCCTGGCGGCAGGTGTGATCCTCTTCTCGCTGTTCGTGGGTGTGGTGATGCTGCCGATTTTACTGCAGCACATTGACGCCGGTGATTCGACCCAACAGCATAAAGAGGAGCGTATTGCGCGTGCGGCTACCGCCGAAGTGGCGATAGTCGCTATTCAGAAAATGGAAGAGCGTCTGGCGGCGGATACAGACGAGAACATCGATAACCAGCTGCTGACGGAAGTGAGTTCCCGCGTGATTGGTAACCTGCGCCGTCGGGCTGACGGACGTAATGACGTGGAAAGCTCGCTGCAGGAGGAAAACCTGGAACGCCGGTTCCGCCTGGCGGCGCTGCGTTCAGAGCGTGCCGAGCTGTACCATCTGCGTGCCACGCGGCAGATCAGCAACGAGACGCTGCAAAAGCTGCTGCACGATCTGGATTTGCTGGAAGCGTTGTTGATAGAGAATCAGTAGCGCGCTTTTGCCCGGTGGCGCTGCGCTTACCGGGCCTACATTCGAATCGTAGGCCGGGTAAGGCGAAGCCGCCACCCGGCACTATTCAGACTGCACCCAAAACCCCTTACAGCACTCCAGCCACGCCTGCGCGCTATGCGACAGATACACCCCTTCACGCCAGATCATCCCTAACTGCCAGTGCAGCTCGCTCTCCAGCGGGATCCAGCGCAGGGTGTTTTTATCCAGCCGCTCGCAAATTGGCTGCGGCAGAATGGCAATCCCCACGCCAGCCTGAACCATCGCGGCCAGAAAATCCCACTGACCGCTGCGCACCGCAATGCTTGGCTTCACATTATGTTGGTTAAACAGCGTCATCAGCTGGCGGCTTAAGGCGAAGTCTTCGTTGTAGATTAGCAACGGATGTTCGCCGAGCAGTTCGGGTTTCACCGAGTCAATTTGCAGCCAGTCACCGGAGCGCGGTACGAGCACGCACAGCGGATGGCTGAACAGCGGCAGCGTCGCCAGACCGCTCTCTTCCTCTACGGGGAGGGCCGTCATCGCCACATCCAGCTCGCCGTTCATCACGGCCTGCTGGACGGTCAGGCCGCCAAATTCAGAAATTTTTAGCTCAACGCCGGGGTAGCGCTGACGAAATAGGCTAATCGGCCCGGCCATCATCATGCCGACCATCGGCGGAATGCCAAGACGTAATAGCCCTTTGGTAAGGTGGTTGATATCCGCAAGCTCAGCCTCAAGCTGGCGGAACTCAGCCAGAATCGCCAGCCCACGCTCGAAGACCACGCGCCCGGTATCCGTCAGCAGCAGCTTGCGTCCGTCACGAAGCAGCAGGGTACAGTTCAGCTCGTCCTCAAGGTTTTTCAGCATCTTGCTGATGGTCGGCTGGGTAACGAACAACTTCTCCGCTGCGCGGGTAAAACTTTGCTGGCGAACCACCTCGACAAAATAGCGCAGCGTTCTTATGTCCATGATTATTCCTCGAAACTATACCTTCGATGATTTTAATTCATTTCTGTCCCTGACGTGCGCTCACTATACTGGCGCCTCGTCTCAATTTTGAGGAAAACCCCCATGGCCGTGGCGTTAAGTCGTGTTACGCCTGCCGTTGTGCAACGACTCCAGGTACCGGTTCAGGTACTGCTCTATGCCGGACTGTTTGTTTTCGCGGAATATCTTGTCGACTGGCTGCACCTGCCTTTACCCGCCAACCTGGTCGGGATGGTGCTAATGCTAACGCTGATCCTCTGTCGCGCGTTGCCCCTTAGCTGGGTGCGAGCCGGCGCGCGCTGGCTGCTGGCGGAGATGCTGCTGTTCTTCGTGCCTGCGGTGGTCGCGGTGGTGAACTATGCCCAGTTGCTGATGGTCGACGGCTGGCGCATCTTCGCGGTTATCGCCCTGAGTACGCTGATGGTATTGGGCGCCACTGCCTGGGTGGTGGATAAAGTCTATCGCTTTGAAATCAGCAGGCAGAAGCATGACTAACGTTCAGATAAGCGTGCTGTGTCTGATTGCGACCATCGTAATCTACTTTGCCAACAAGCGTTTGTACCGCCGCTTTCGCGCGCTGCCGCTCATGCCGCTGGTGTTCACCCCCATCCTGCTGGTGCTCATGCTGGTCTTCGGCCATATTTCCTGGCAGAACTACATTGGGGAATCCCACTGGCTGCTGTGGCTGCTCGGCCCGGCCACTATCGCCTTTGCCGTTCCCGTGTACGACAACCTGAATATTATTAAACGCCACTGGATGTCGCTTAGCGCAGGCGTTCTGACTGCCACGGTGGTGGCGGTGTGTAGCTCGGTCTGGCTGGCGCGGCTGTTTACGCTGCCCGATGAAATTCAGCGCAGCCTGGCCGTGCGTTCGGTGACGACGCCGTTTGCGCTGGCAGCGGCTAAACCGCTTGGCGGGCAGCCGGATCTGGTAGCGCTGTTTGTGGTCGTGACGGGCGTCTTTGGCATGGCGGTGGGCGATATGCTCTTTTTGCGGCTTTCTATTCGGGAGGGGATGGCGAAAGGGGCAGGGTTTGGTGCGGCGTCTCATGGCGCAGGTACGGCGCGTTCGTATGAGCTGGGTCAGCAGGAAGGCGTGGTGGCAAGTCTGGTGATGATGCTCTCTGGCGTGACGATGGTGCTTATCGCACCGCTGGTGGCATGGGTGATGTTTTAAACTCCCCGGCCTGAGAGACCGGGGAGAAAGGCTTAGTGTGCGCGGCCCTGTTCAACGCCAAGGCCGGTTTGTGAGCGAATAAACTGGGCGCGGAATTTCTCACGCTCCAGGTTACCTTCCGGCGAGTTGTCGGTGGCCGAGAAGACCCAGATACCAATAAACGCCACGGCAATCGAGAACAGCGCCGGATACTCATACGGGAAAATGGCGCTTTCGTGACCGAGGATCTGTACCCAGATGGTCGGGCCCAGAATCATCAGGATCACCGCCGTCAGCAGCCCCAGCCAGCCGCCAATCATCGCCCCACGGGTGGTCAGTTTTGACCAGTACATGGAGAGCAGAATGATCGGGAAGTTACAGCTCGCCGCAATCGAGAAGGCCAGCCCCACCATAAAGGCGATGTTCTGCTTCTCGAACAGAATACCGAGCAAAATGGCGACCACACCCAGCACCAGCACGGTGATCTTAGAGACTTTCAGCTCGTCACGTTCGCTTGCCCCTTTACGGAACACGTTGGCGTAGAGGTCGTGCGAGACCGCAGAGGCACCGGCCAGCGTCAGTCCCGCTACTACGGCAAGGATGGTGGCGAAGGCCACGGCAGAGATAAAGCCGAGGAACAGGTTACCGCCCACCGCGTCGGCCAGATGCACCGCCGCCATGTTGTTGCCGCCAATCAGCGCACCCGCCGCGTCTTTAAACGCCGGGTTTGCCCCTACCAGCATGATCGCGCCAAAGCCGATGATAAAGGTCAGGATGTAGAAATAACCCATAAAGCCGGTGGCGTAGAAGACGCTCTTACGCGCTTCACGCGCATCGCTCACGGTGAAGAAACGCATCAGAATGTGTGGCAGGCCCGCGGTACCGAACATCAGGCCGAGACCGAGGGAGAGTGCGGATATCGGATCTTTCACCAGCCCGCCCGGGCTCATGATTGCCTCTCCTTTTGGATGAACCGCCATCGCTTCGGTAAACAGGTTATTGAAGCTGAACCCGACGTGCTTCATCACCATAAAGGCCATAAAACTGGCGCCGAACAGCAGCAGGACCGCTTTGATAATCTGTACCCAGGTGGTCGCCAGCATGCCGCCGAACAGGACGTACATCACCATCAGGACGCCAACCAGTACCACGGCGATGTGGTAGTTCAGACCGAACAGCAGTTCGATCAATTTACCTGCCCCGACCATCTGCGCAATGAGGTATAGCGCAACCACCACCAGCGAACCGCAGGCGGAGAGGGTGCGAATAGGCCCCTGTTTCAGGCGATAGGAGGCCACGTCAGCGAAGGTATAGCGCCCGAGGTTGCGCAAGCGCTCGGCAATGAGGAACAGGATGATCGGCCAGCCGACGAGGAAGCCCAGGGAGTAGATCAGGCCGTCGTAGCCGGAGGTATAAACCAGCGCGGAGATCCCGAGGAACGAGGCGGCAGACATAAAGTCGCCCGCTATCGCCAGCCCGTTCTGAAAACCGGTAATGTTGCCGCCCGCGGTGTAATAATCATTACGGGAGCGCACGCGCTTCGACGCCCAGTAAGTGATGTACAGCGTCAGCAGGACGAAAATCAGGAACATCACAATCGCCTGCCAGTTAGTCGGCTGACGCTGAACGTCGCCGGTGATGGCATCCGCCGCGTGGGCGGCAAAAGGAAGTGTGGCGGCAAGCGCCGTCAGGATCCGCTTCATGATGCTTTTACCTCTTGCAGTACCGCTCTGTTGAGACGATCGAATTCACCGTTCGCGCGCCAGACGTACACGCCGGTCAGCAAGAAGGAGATCACAATCACGCCAATGCCAATAGGAATGCCGCGCGTGACGCTGGTGCCCGCGTGCAGCGGGGTGCCCAGCCAGTGCGGAGCAAAGGCGATCAGCATAATAAAGCCGACGTAGATAATCAGCATGATGATAGAAAGGATGAAGGCAAACCGTTGCCGTTTTTCGACGAGCTCCCTGTAGTGCGCACTATTCTCTATCTGCTGACAAATATGGTCATTCATCACAGAGTCTCCAGAGGTTTGTAGGGTAGGTGTTTGTAGTTATTCCCTCTCCCTGTGGGAGAGGGTTAGGGTGAGGGGAGAAGGTGCGATCAGATGCCCTCACCCCGGCCCTCTCCCACAGGGAGAGGGAGAAAACATTTACGAAGGCATTGCGATGGACTGCTTCTCTTCGAGCAGTTTTTCCACCACGCCAGGATCCGCGAGCGTTGAGGTATCACCGAGGTTGCTGGTATCCCCCGCCGCGATTTTGCGCAGGATACGGCGCATAATCTTGCCGGAGCGGGTTTTCGGCAGCGAGTCGGTCCAGTGCAGCACGTCCGGCGTAGCAAGCGGGCCGATCTCCTTACGTACCCAGTTGCGCACCTCGGCGTACAGCTCGGGTGATGGCTCCTCGCCGTGGTTCAGCGTGACGTAAGCGTAAATCGCCTGGCCTTTGATGTTGTGCGGGATCCCGACAACGGCGGCTTCAGCAATTTTCGGATGCGACACCAGCGCCGATTCAATTTCAGCCGTCCCCAGACGGTGGCCAGAAACGTTGAGCACGTCATCCACGCGACCGGTGATCCAGTAATAACCGTCTTCATCACGGCGCGCGCCGTCGCCGCTGAAGTACATGTTTTTAAAGGTCGAGAAATAGGTCTGCTCAAAGCGTTCGTGGTCGCCGAACAGGGTACGCGCCTGGCCTGGCCACGAGTCGACGATCACCAGGTTGCCTTCGGTGGCCCCGTCCAGCGGGTTGCCCTCGTTATCCACCAGCGCAGGCTGTACGCCGAAGAATGGGCGCGTGGCAGAACCGGCCTTCAGCTGTGTGGCGCCAGGCATAGGGGTGATCATGAAGCCGCCGGTTTCGGTCTGCCACCAGGTGTCCATCACCGGGCATTTTTCATTGCCGATTTTCTTCCAGTACCACTCCCAGGCTTCGGGGTTAATGGGTTCACCCACGGAACCGAGGATGCGCAACGAAGAGCGGTCAGTGCCTTCGATGGCCTTATCGCCTTCCGCCATTAACGCGCGGATCGCCGTTGGCGCGGTGTAGAGAATGTTGACCTGGTGCTTGTCGACTACCTGACACATACGCGCCGGGGTCGGCCAGTTTGGCACGCCCTCAAACATCAGCGTGGTGGCACCGCAGGCCAGCGGGCCGTAGAGCAGGTAGCTATGCCCGGTCACCCAGCCCACGTCGGCGGTACACCAGTAGATGTCGCCCGGGTGGTAGTCGAAAACATATTTAAAGGTCGTGGCCGCATAAACCAGATAACCGCCGGTGGTGTGCAGCACGCCTTTCGGTTTACCGGTTGAACCGGAGGTGTAAAGAATGAACAGCGGATCTTCAGCATTCATCTCTTCCGGCTGATGCTGGTCACTCGCTTTCTCGATCAGGTCACTCCACCACAGGTCACGTCCCTCGTTCCAGTCGATCTTGCCGCCGGTACGCTTCAGCACGATAACGTTACTGACCGTTTTGACATTCGGGTTTTTCAGCGCTTCATCGACGTTTTTCTTCAGCGGGATACCGCGTCCGGCGCGCACGCCTTCATCGGCGGTGATCACCAGTTTTGAACTGGAATCGACAATACGGCCGGCAACGGCTTCCGGCGAGAACCCGCCGAAGATAACCGAGTGAATTGCGCCGATACGCGCGCAGGCCAGCATAGCAACCGCGGCTTCCGGCACCATTGGCATATAGATAGCGACCACATCGCCCTTTTTAATGCCTTTTTCCAGCAGGACGTTGGCGAAACGGCAGACGTCGCGATGCAGTTCTTTATAGGTAATGTGTTTGCTCTGTGAGGCATCATCGCCTTCCCAGATGATGGCGGTTTCATTCCCGCGTTCGGCAAGATGGCGATCCAGGCAGTTTGCCGCCAGGTTCAGCGTGCCATCTTCATACCATTTAATGGAGACGTTGCCGGGCGCAAAGGAGGTGTTTTTCACCTTCTGATAAGGTTTGATCCAGTCAAGGATGTGTCCCTGCTCGCCCCAGAAGGCGTCAGGGTGGGAAACTGATTGCTGATATTTCTCGTGGTACTGCTCCGGGGTGATCAGGCAACGGTCCGCAATGTTTGCGGGAATGTCGTGTTTATGTATTTGGCTCATGGCTTTTTTTCTCCTTGTAAGATGTTAATAATATGTCGCAAAAACGTTAATAGTAGGGGCTTTACAAGCTTTGTTTATTATTTGGGCTACAGATCACGCATTGTTTGAAGAGGTTGAAAAACGAGCGAATGAAACTTTGAAGGGAAATAATTCAGCCTGACGATTATTCGCATTTAGATTTAAAAAAGCGTTTTTATAACAAATGGTTATTTATCAGGATAATGACAAACTCGCGTTATACCGTCATTTTCCAGTGAAATGCGTCGTTCTTTAAGGCTTGCGCAACAGGTCGCGCAAATGATACTCATACGCCGCGTTAAAAAATCCCATAAACCAACGCAACACAATTCATACCCTTTCAGTATGTCTCCATATTCATGCAGTTTTGCTGGTGCGGAGATTTCATTGAGGAAGTCAGTTTCTATGAAAAACGTTAAAGTCAGCCTGGCCTGGCAGATCTTGCTAGCCCTTGTGCTGGGCATTTTGCTGGGCAGTTATCTCCACTATCATAGCGACAGCCGCGAATGGCTGATTGCTAACCTGCTCTCCCCGGCGGGCGATATCTTTATTCATTTGATCAAGATGATCGTGGTGCCGATTGTGATCTCGACGCTGGTGGTCGGTATTGCCGGGGTCGGTGACGCGAAACAGTTAGGCCGTATCGGTGCGAAAACCATTCTCTATTTCGAAGTGATCACTACGGTTGCGATTATTCTGGGGATTACCCTGGCAAACGTGTTCCAGCCAGGCTCCGGGATCGATATGTCGCAGCTGGCCACGGTGGATATTTCGAAATACCAAAGCACAACGGCGGAAGTGCAGAGCCATGCGCACGGCCTGATGGGCACGATCCTTTCACTGGTGCCGACCAATATCGTGGCATCGATGGCGAAAGGCGAGATGTTGCCGATCATCTTCTTCTCGGTGCTGTTTGGCCTGGGGCTCTCCTCGCTGCCTGCCACGCACCGTGAACCGCTGGTCACCGTCTTCCGCTCTATCTCCGAAACCATGTTCAAAGTGACCCACATGGTGATGCGCTACGCGCCGGTTGGGGTGTTCGCATTAATTGCGGTGACCGTGGCAAACTTCGGCTTTGCCTCCCTGTGGCCGCTGGCGAAGCTGGTGATCCTGGTGCACTTCGCCATCCTGTTCTTTGCGCTGGTGGTGCTGGGCATTGTGGCGCGCCTGTGCGGGCTGAGCATCTGGATCCTGATCCGTATCCTGAAAGATGAGTTGATTCTGGCGTACTCCACGGCAAGCTCTGAGAGCGTGCTGCCGCGCATTATTGAGAAGATGGAGGCTTACGGTGCGCCTGCCTCTATCACCAGCTTCGTGGTGCCGACCGGCTACTCTTTCAACCTGGACGGTTCAACGCTGTACCAGAGTATCGCCGCTATCTTTATTGCGCAGCTGTATGGCATTGACCTGTCGCTGTGGCAGGAGATCGTGCTGGTGCTGACCCTGATGGTGACGTCTAAGGGTATTGCAGGCGTACCGGGCGTTTCGTTCGTGGTGCTGCTGGCGACGCTGGGCAGCGTGGGTATTCCGCTGGAAGGTCTGGCGTTTATCGCCGGTGTCGACCGTATCCTCGATATGGCGCGTACGGCGCTGAACGTGGTGGGGAATGCCCTGGCGGTGCTGGTTATCGCCAAGTGGGAACACAAATTCGACCGTAAAAAAGCGCTGGCGTATGAACGCGAGGTGCTGGGGCGTTTTGATAAGACGGCCGATCGGTAACATCTTATGCCCGGTGGCGCTGCGCTTACCGGGCCTACGGGTTTTGTAGGCCG
>NZ_JTLF01000333.1:0-13094 GCF_000798855.1 Enterobacter sp. ZOR0014
TCGCCCGGCGGCGCTACGCTTGCACGGGCCTACAATGAAACGTGCAACCCGTTACACAATGTAGGCCGGATAAGCGTAGCGCCACCCGGCAAGAAAGACGGCTCATATGTTTATGACAGCGGGCACATTACTGCAGCAGCGAAATATCCGCCACGCGCAGGAACAACTCGCGCAGTTTTTCGAGCATAGAGAGACGGTTGATACGCAGGTCTTTATCTTCTACGTTCACCATCACTTTCTCGAAGAAGGCGTCGATCACGTCACGCAGTTCCGCCAGTTCCACCAGCGCTTCCTGATAGCGGCCTTCCGCGAAGTACGGTTCGAGCTTGTCGCGCAGCACCACAACCTGCATCGCCAGAGCAATCTCTTCCGGCTCTTTCAGGGTTGCGGCGTTCACGCGTTCGTTCAGCGTTTCGTCGGATTTCGCCAGAATGTTGGAGACACGCTTGTTAGCCGCAGCCAGCGCAGATGACGCTTCCAGCGTACGGAAGTGGGAAACCGCCTTCATACGCGCATCGAAATCAGCCGGACGGGTCGGACGACGCGCCAGCACCGCCTGAATGGTGTCAACGGTGTAACCTTCGTCCTGATACCAGGCGCGGAAACGACCGAGCATAAAGTCGATAACGTCGTCCACCACGTTCGCGTTGGTCAGCTTGTCGCCGTACAGACGCACCGCTTCTTCGGTCAGTGTCTGCAGATCGAGGTTCAGGTTCTTCTCAACGATGATGCGCAGCACGCCCAGCGCAGCACGACGCAGCGCAAACGGGTCTTTGTCCCCTTTTGGATGCTGGCCGATCCCGAAGATACCCGCCAGGGTGTCCATCTTGTCGGCAATCGCCACGGCGCAGGCGACCGGGTTAGACGGCAGTTCGTCACCCGCAAAGCGCGGCTGATACTGCTCGTTCAGTGCCACAGCCACGTCTTCCGCTTCGCCATCGTGACGCGCGTAGTGCATGCCCATCACGCCCTGGGTATCGGTAAATTCGAACACCATGTTGGTCATCAGGTCGCACTTGGAGAGCAGGCCCGCACGGGTCGCATGGTTGACGTCGGCACCAATTTCGCGGGCGATCCAGCCGGACAGCTCCGCAATGCGGCCGGTCTTGTCGCGCAGCGTACCCAGCTGCTGCTGGAACAGCACGGTCTGCAGACGCGGCAGGTTATCTTCCAGACGTTTTTTGCGGTCGGTATTGAAGAAGAACTCGGCATCCGCCAGACGTGGACGCACCACTTTCTCGTTACCGGAGATAATCTGGATCGGATCTTTCGATTCGATGTTGGCGACGAAGATGAAGTTTGGCAGCAGCTTGCCGTCGTTGGCGTAGACCGGGAAGTACTTCTGGTCACCCTTCATGGTGTACACCAGCGCTTCTGCCGGAACGGCCAGGAATTTCTCTTCGAACTTCGCGGTCAGCACCACCGGCCATTCAACCAGAGAGGTCACTTCTTCCAGCAGGCTGTCGCTCAGATCGGCATTACCGCCAATCTTGCGCGCCGCCTCTTCCGCGTCCGCTTTGATTTTGGCTTTACGCTGTTCGTAGTCAGCAATGACCTTACCGCGCTCCAGCAGGATTTGCGGATACTGGTCGGCATTGTCGATGGTGAACTCCGGCTCACCCATAAAGCGGTGGCCGCGGATCACGCGATCGGACGCCACGCCCAGAATGGTGGCAGGAATAACGGTGTCGCCCAGCAGCAGGGTCACGGTATGCACCGGACGCACGAAGTGGACGTCAGACGCGCCCCAGCGCATCAGCTTAGGAATCGGCAATTTCGCCAGCGACGTGGCAATCATGTCCGGCAGCAGCGCTTCTGCGCTCTCGCCTTTCACATGCGCACGATACAGCAGCCACTCGCCTTTGTCGGTGGTCAGACGCTCGGCCTGGTCAACGGTGATGCCGCAACCGCGCGCCCAGCCTTCAGCCGCTTTGCTCGGCTTGCCTTCCGCGTCGAACGCCTGGGCAATAGCCGGGCCACGTTTTTCGACTTCACGATCCGGCTGAGACGCCGCCAGATTTGCCACTTTCAGCGCCAGACGACGCGGCGCAGCAAACCACTCAATTTTACCGTGCGCCAGGCCAGCGTTATCCAGCTCGGCAGTCACGTTCGCAGCAAAAGATTCAGCCAGGCTGCGCAGGGCTTTTGGTGGCAGCTCTTCGGTGCCGATTTCCACCAGGAAAGTTTTCTCAGACATGGCCGCCTCTTATTCGTTTACTTTGATGTCTTCTGACTTCAACTTGTTGCACATCGGGAAGCCAAGGGCTTCACGGGACGCGTAGTAAGCTTCTGCAACGGCTTTGGTCAGGGTACGAATACGCAGAATGTAGCGCTGACGTTCAGTCACGGAGATGGCTTTGCGGGCGTCCAGCAGGTTGAAGCTGTGGGCGGCCTTCAGAATACGCTCGTAAGCAGGCAGCGGCAGCGGAGTCTCCAGCGCCAGCAGCTGCTGCGCTTCTTTCTCGTACTGCTCGAAGCAGGTGAACAGGAAGTCCACGTCCGCGTATTCGAAGTTATAGGTGGATTGCTCCACTTCGTTCTGATGGAACACGTCGCCGTAGGTGGTTTTACCCAGCGGGCCGTCGCTCCAGACCAGGTCGTAAACGCTGTCTACGCCCTGAATATACATCGCCAGACGTTCCAGACCGTAGGTGATTTCACCCGTGATCGGCTTACATTCCAGACCGCCAACCTGCTGGAAGTAAGTGAACTGGGTCACTTCCATGCCGTTCAGCCACACTTCCCAACCCAGACCCCAGGCACCCAGCGTTGGGTTTTCCCAGTTATCTTCCACGAAACGGATATCGTGAATGGTTGGATCCATACCCAGCTCTTTCAGCGACCCGAGGTACAGTTCCTGAATATTGTCGGGCGATGGCTTAATCACCACCTGGAACTGATAGTAATGCTGCAGACGGTTCGGGTTCTCACCGTAACGACCATCGGTCGGACGACGGGAAGGCTGCACATACGCGGTCGCCATTGGCTCTGGTCCCAACGCGCGCAGGCTGGTCATCGGGTGTGAAGTGCCGGCGCCGACTTCCATGTCCAAAGGTTGAACAATGGTGCAGCCCTGACGAGCCCAGTAATCCTGTAAGGTCAGGATCAGGCCCTGGAAGGTCTTGGTATCAAACTTTTGCATAGTATTTCGTGCTGGATACGTGTGGTTTTAAATGGAAGGGACCAGTATACCCGCTGGCTGCAAGATATACAGTACGAAACGGGGTTGTTTAGGGAAAATTGGGAAATAAGCCTTCAGGCCAGAACGTGGGCGACGTCTGGCTGTTGATTATGCGAGCAGGCTAGCGCATGGAGAGGTGTAAAAACTGGCCGTCTGCATCAAACGAGCAGACAAAGCCCTCTTTACGCGACGTATGGCCCCGCAGCTCATAGCTTCCCTGAAAGCGCTCAAATCCGGTGACATCAATCTTCTGAACGGCCGAGTTATAGCGGCGTGCAGCCTGATCTTTACAGATTGCCTCCATGTTCAGTGAACGTTCCGGGCTCATTTTGCCCTGCTGTGCTTTTTGCACAGGTGCTTCTTGTGGCGTACTGCAACCTGCCAGCATGAGCAGCAGAAAGAGTGACGCCACTCGCTTCATCATCATTTTTATTACCGTCCTGGTCAGTGGCTGTTATTTTTAGTATCAAAGCTTTTATAGATTAAGGTTCGCCATTCTGCGAATCTCGCGGTCTTCCGGCAAGCCTGCTGATAAAACTCAGAATTTTCCAAACGAAGACTTTTAGACAATGGCAGTCACACTCCATTTACAGGGAACACGAGGAACTGATGGCTTCAAAAATTAACTGGATTGATAACCTGCGAGGAATAGCGTGTCTGATGGTGGTCATGATCCACACGACGACCTGGTATGTCACGAATGCGCACAGCATCAGCTCTGTTAACTGGGACATTGCCAACATTCTCAACTCTGCGTCTCGCGTCAGCGTTCCGCTGTTTTTTATGATTTCCGGCTTTCTCTTTTTTGGCGAACGTAGCGCGCAACCGAGGCACTTCACCCGCATCGCGGCCTGTCTGGGGTTTTACAGCGCCGTTGCCTTGCTCTATATCACCCTGTTCACCTCAATTAACGCCGGGCTATCACTCAAATATTTGCTGCAAAAACCAGTGTTCTATCACCTGTGGTTTTTCTTCGCCATTATCGTTATCTATCTTGTCTCTCCTCTTATTCAGGTGAAAAACGTCAGCGGGAAAATGCTGCTGGCCCTGATGGTGGTGATTGGCCTCATCGCCAACCCGAATACGGTCTCGCAGAAAATCGACGGATTTGAATGGTTGCCGGTCAATCTCTATATCAACGGCGATACCTTCTATTACGTGCTTTACGGCATGCTGGGGCGCGCCATCGGGATGATGGAGACGCAAAAACGTAGTCTGAACTGGCTTTGTGCGTCGCTGTTTATCGCAGGCGTGGCGGTGATATCGCGCGGGACGCTGCACGAATTGCAGTGGCGCGGTAATTTTGCCGATACCTGGTACCTGTATTGCGGACCGATGGTGTTTCTCTGTGCCGTCTCGCTGCTTACGCTCGTTAAAAACACGCTCAACGCGCGGCCACTCCCGGTCCTGAGCGTGATTTCGCGGCACTCGCTCGGAATTTATGGTTTTCACGCGCTGGTGATCCACGCCCTGCGAACAAGAGGTGTGGAGCTAAAGAGCTGGCCGGTGCTGGATATCATCTGGATTTTTGCCGCCACGCTGGTCATCAGCCTGCTGCTGTCGATGCTGCTGCAAAGAATCGATACGCGTAGGTTTGTAAGTTAGCCAGATGGACGGGGAGTGGTAGGCCGGGTCAGCGCAGCGCCACCCGGCGGATGTTTACGACATCAGCGGCAGTAGCTGCTGATAGATTTTGCGGAACACGTCGCGCCTCTGCGCATAGCGGGCATGGCGTGCTGCATCAGGCAAGTGCGCCTGTTCAAGCGGAAGCTGCGGTAACAATTGTGAAAGCGGTTTTTCGGGGTTCATGGCTATCTGTGCCAGCCGTGCGGCGCCGAGCGCGGGCCCGACATCGCCACCGGTGCGGAAATCCAGCTGCAATCCGCTGATGTCAGCCAGCATCTGTCGCCAGTAAGGGCTCCGCGCGCCGCCGCCAATCAGGGTGACGCTCGACGGTTTCAGGCCGCAATCATGCACCACGTCCATGCCGTCGGCCAGTGCATAGCCCACACCCTCCAGAACCGCACGCGCCAGCTCAGCCGGGCCATGCTGATGAGTTAAACCAAAGAACACCCCTTTCGCTTGCGGGTTGTTGTGCGGCGTTCGCTCACCGGAAAGATACGGTAAAAACCAGATCGTACCCGCGGTGTCATCCGCCTGCTGCGCGGCGGAGATGAGCGCCGGAACATCGGCCATGCCGGTGAGTCTTGCCGCCCAATCCAGGCAAGATGCGGCACTGAGCATCACTGACATCAAATGCCATTTCCCCGGAAGGGCATGGCAGAAACTGTGCACTGCGCTTTCAGGGTTGCTGCGATACCCGTCGCTAACGGCAAAATAGACACCGGACGTTCCCAGCGACAGCATCGCCTGCCCTGCCTCCACCATGCCGACACCGACGGCCCCCGCCGCATTGTCACCGCCTCCGGCCACCACCGGTACGGCTGGCATATTCCAGCGTTCAGCAACGGCTGGCTGCAGCGTGCCTGTCACCTCGCTACCTTCGAACAGCGCGGGCATATGGGCGCGGGTCAGATGGCAGGCATCCAGCATCGCCTCGCTCCAGTCACGTTTCGCCACGTCGAGCCACATCGTGCCCGCCGCGTCAGACATGTCGCTGGCGAAATCACCCGTCATGCGAAAACGCAGATAATCTTTCGGCAGCAGGACTTTCGCCACCTGCCGGAAAATCTCAGGTTCATGACGCTGTACCCACAGAAGTTTCGGTGCGGTAAAACCGGGCATCATCAGGTTGCCGGTGATCTGGCGGGAGGTGGGTACACGTTCCTCAAGAAGCGCACACTCTTCTGCACAGCGGCCATCGTTCCAGAGGATCGCAGGACGCAACACGCGATGCTGGCTATCCAGCAGCGTTGCGCCGTGCATTTGCCCGGCAATCCCCAGCGCTTTGACGTCACGCAGAGGGTGTTTCTCGCCTAGCGCCTTGATGGCACGGTCCGTTGCCTGCCACCACTGCTCCGGGTCCTGTTCCGACCACAGCGGATGCGGACGTGAAACCTGCAGCGTTTCCGTCTGCGTAGCTAACACATCGCCCTGCTCGCTTAACAGGATGGCTTTCACACCCGACGTGCCAAGATCGATCCCGATATACATTACGGTGACTCCTTTAACAGAAATGCCCGGTGGCGCTAACGCTTACCGGGCCTACGTGCTGTTATTTATCGAACAGGTAGTGGTTGACCAGGTTTTCCAGCAGTTCCTGGTGCCCGCTCTGGTGCCGCGGCGCCAGCTGCTGCTGTTCAGCGTACTTCGCGATCTCCGCAAGTGATAACTGGCCTTTCAAAATTTGCTGACCCAGCTCACTGTTCCAGCCGCTGTAGCGCTTCGCAACACGCTTATCCAGCTCACCGTCTTCAATCATGCGAGCGGCGACTTTCAGCGCCAGCGCCATGGTGTCCATCGCGCCAATGTGACCGTAGAACAGATCGTATTTGTCGGTGCTCTGACGACGTACTTTGGCGTCAAAGTTCAGGCCGCCGGTAGTGAAACCACCCGCTTTAATGATTTCGTACATCACCAGCGCATTCTCTTCCACGCTGTTCGGGAACTGGTCTGTATCCCAGCCCAGCTGTGCATCGCCGCGGTTAGCATCGACAGAGCCAAAGATGCCCAGTGCAATCGCAGACGCAATCTCGTGATGGAAAGAGTGGCCCGCCAGCGTGGCGTGGTTGGCTTCAATGTTAACTTTAATCTCTTTTTCCAGACCGAACTGTTTCAGGAAGCCATACACCGTCGCCACGTCGTAGTCATACTGGTGCTTGGTCGGTTCCTGCGGTTTCGGCTCAATCAGCAGCGTGCCACGGAAGCCGATTTTGTGCTTATGATCGACAACCATCTGCATAAAGCGGCCAATCTGCTCGCGCTCCTGGCGCAGATCGGTGTTGAGCAGGGTTTCGTAGCCTTCACGACCGCCCCACAGGACATAGTTTTCGCCGCCCAACTGATGCGTGGCGTTCATGGCCGTCACCACCTGCGTGGCCGCCCAGCTAAACACTTCCGGATCCGGATTGGTTGCCGCGCCCGCGCCGTAGCGTGGGTTAGTGAAGCAGTTTGCGGTGCCCCACAGCAGCTTCACGCCGCTTTGCTGCTGTTTTGCCGCCAGCACATCCACCATCTGCGCGAAATTGTTCAGGTACTCTTTCAGAGACGCACCTTCCGGCGAGACGTCCACATCGTGGAAGCAGTAGTACGGCACGTTCAGCTTGTGGAAAAACTCAAATGCCACATCGGCTTTGCGTTTCGCCAGCTCGATGGCTTCACCCGGCTGCTGCCATGGGCGGTCAAAGGAACCCACACCGAACATATCGGCGCCGTTCCAGCAGAAGGTATGCCAGTAACAGGCGGCAAAGCGCAGATGGTCTTCCATGCGCTTACCCAGAACCAGCTCATCCGGGTTGTAGTGACGAAATGCTAAAGGATTGGTCGTTTTTGGGCCTTCGTAACGAACACGATCGAGTTGGTCGAAATAAGCTTGCATATTGAGCTCCATAATCAGGGTATGCGGCGAGTCGTTGATACAGGAGTAATAGTGAATAGACATTTTGGGTTGCTCAATTACGTTATTTCACACTGCTATTGAGAGAATGCACAACTGTGCGCTGGCTCGCAAAATAATGCGCAGGCAAACTATTTTTCGGCGTAAATTCCAGAATCAAATGTAATTAAGACGTTACGCATTTTAAAATCCGATCGCGGTCATAAATTCAGAAATAAACCAAATATCGTAATGAGAAGATAAAAATCTGTAATTGCCAGCCCGCCTTTCCGCGTTAAAAATTTGCTGCGTCCCAGCAGTGAATGTTTCTTTTATCTCAGCAACACATACCCCTACAAAAGGCCTAATAATTATGAAGATAAAGAACCTGACCCTAACGATCTGCACTACTCTCCTCCTTGTAAGCTTTGCAGGACATGCCAAAGAGGTCAAAATTGGCATGGCGATTGACGACCTGCGCCTGGAGCGCTGGCAAAAAGATCGCGATATCTTTGTGAAAAAAGCGGAATCACTCGGTGCGAATGTCTTTGTTCAGTCAGCGAATGGCAATGAAGAAACGCAAATGTCACAGATCGAGAATATGATTAACCGTGGTGTCGATGTCCTGGTCATTATCCCTTATAACGGCCAGGTATTAAGTAACGTAGTGAAAGAAGCGAAGCAAGAAGGCATAAAAGTTCTCGCTTATGACCGCATGATTAATAATGCGGATATTGATTATTATATTTCGTTTGACAATGAAAAAGTGGGTGAATTACAGGCGCAAAGCCTGATCGACAAAGTGCCTCAGGGCAATTATTTCCTGATGGGTGGCTCTCCGGTAGATAACAACGCCAAACTGTTCCGTGAAGGACAAATGAAAGTCCTTAAACCCTACATCGACAATGGGAAAATTAAGGTGGTTGGCGATCAGTGGGCCGACGGATGGCTGCCAGAAAACGCGCTGAAAATTATGGAAAACGCGCTGACGGCCAACAACAACAAAATTGATGCGGTCGTGGCCTCCAACGATGCCACCGCAGGCGGTGCTATCCAGGCGCTGAGCGCCCAGGGTCTGGCCGGGAAAGTCGCGATCTCCGGGCAGGATGCCGACCTGGCAGGGGTAAAACGCATTATCGCTGGCACACAAACCATGACGGTCTACAAACCGATTACCGAGCTTGCCAATACCGCGGCGGAAATCGCCGTGGAGCTGGGCAATGGCAAGCAGCCTAAAGCAGACGCGACGCTGAATAACGGGCTGAAAGATGTTCCGGCTCGCCTGCTCACGCCAATTGAAGTCAATAAAGAGAACATTGACGCCACCGTGATTAAAGACGGTTTCCACAAGAAGAGCGAACTGTAATCCAGCGCGGCCCCCGCTCTGCGGGGGCGCATCACGTTGTACTGTTCTTCCCTCGGGTTATGTGGAGCAGGTATGCCTTATTTACTTGAAATGAAAAGCATCACCAAGCGCTTCGGCGCAGTGAAGGCCGTCGACAACGTCAGCCTCCGGTTGAACCCCGGCGAAGTGGTTTCGCTGTGCGGCGAGAACGGTTCGGGCAAATCAACGTTGATGAAAGTTCTGTGTGGGATCTACCCACACGGCAGTTACGAAGGCGAAATTGTCTTTGCCGGTGAAGTGATCCAGGCGACACACATTCGCGATACCGAACGTAAAGGGATCGCCATTATCCACCAGGAGCTGGCGCTGGTGAAGCATCTCACCGTGCTGGAAAACATCTTCCTTGGAGCCGAGATTTCCCGCCACGGCGTACTGGATTACGACACCATGACGCTCCGCTGTGAAAAGCTGCTGGCGCAGGTGAGCCTCAATATTTCACCGGATACCCGCGTGGGCGATCTGGGTCTGGGGCAACAGCAGCTGGTAGAAATTGCTAAGGCGCTGAACAAACAGGTACGGCTGCTGATCCTCGATGAGCCTACGGCTTCGCTCACCGAACAGGAAACCGCAGTTCTGCTCAATATCATCCGCGATCTGCAAAACCACGGCATCGCCTGTATCTACATTTCGCACAAGCTAAACGAGGTTAAAGCCATTTCGGACACCATCTGTGTCATTCGCGACGGGCAGCACATCGGCACGCGCGAAGCGGCAGGCATGAGTGAAGATGACATCATCACCATGATGGTAGGCCGCGAGCTGACGGCGCTCTACCCGAATGAGCCACACGCCAGAGGCGAGGAAGTGCTGCGCGTGGAAAATCTGACCGCGTGGCACCCCGTTAATCGCCACATCAAGCGCGTGAATAACGTCTCGTTTTCTCTTCACAGCGGCGAAATTCTCGGGATTGCGGGCCTCGTCGGCGCCGGACGCACGGAGGCCGTACAGTGTCTGTTTGGCGTGTGGCCCGGGCGCTGGGAGGGGACGATTTATATCGACGGCCAGCCAGTGAAAATCGACAACTGCCAGCAGGCGATTGCCCGCGGCATTGCTATGGTGCCGGAAGATCGTAAAAAAGACGGCATCGTACCGGTCATGGCGGTGGGGAAAAACATTACGCTTGCGGCACTCGATCGGTTCTCCGGCGCGCTGAGCAGCCTGGACGATGCCGCAGAGCAGCAGTGCATTCTTCATTCGCTTGCCAGGCTGAAGGTCAAAACGTCCTCCCCGGAACTGGCGATTGGCCGCCTGAGTGGCGGTAACCAGCAGAAAGCGATTCTGGCGCGCTGCCTGCTTCTCAACCCACGCATATTAATCCTCGATGAGCCAACGCGCGGGATTGATATCGGTGCCAAATATGAAATCTACAAACTGATTAATCAGCTTGTTCAGCAAGGGATTGCCGTCATTGTCATTTCGTCTGAGTTACCCGAAGTGCTCGGCCTGAGCGACCGCGTGCTGGTGATGCACGAGGGGAAACTGAAAGCCAACCTGATTAACCAGAACCTGACGCAGGAGCAGGTGATGGAAGCCGCTTTAAGGAGCGAACGTCATGTCGAAAAGCAATCCGTCTGATATCAAAGTCGCCGTTCCGACGCCCGGTGCGTTCGCAGGGCTAAAAGCGCTGAACCTGCAGGTCTTCGTGATGATCGCAGCAATTATCGTCATCATGCTGTTTTTTACCTGGATGACCGATGGCTCATATTTAAGCGCGCGTAACGTCTCTAACCTGCTCCGCCAGACCGCCATTACCGGGATCCTGGCCGTAGGCATGGTGTTCGTCATTATCTCGGCAGAAATTGACCTGTCTGTAGGGTCGATGATGGGCCTGCTCGGCGGCGTGGCGGCTATTTTCGACGTCTGGCTTGGCTGGCCGCTGCCGCTGACCGTGGCGGTGACGCTGGTACTGGGTCTGGTCCTGGGGGCCTGGAACGGCTGGTGGGTTGCCTACCGCAAAGTCCCGTCGTTTATTGTTACCCTGGCGGGGATGCTGGCCTTCCGTGGGATCTTAATCGGGATTACCAACGGCACTACCGTCTCCCCCACCAGCGCCGCCATGTCGCAAATTGGTCAGAGCTACCTCTCCGATAGCGTGGGCTTTACGATTGGCGTGGTAGGTTTGCTGGCGTTTGTCGCCTGGCAGTGGCGGGGGCGCATGCGTCGTCAGGCGCTGGGGCTGGCGTCACCGGCATCAACCTCCGTGGTAGGACGCCATGCGCTGACTGCGGTCATTGTGCTGGGCGCCATCTGGCTTCTTAACGACTATCGCGGTGTTCCGACACCGGTCCTGCTGCTGGCGCTGTTACTGCTGGGCGGGATGTTTATGGCGACGCGCACCGCGTTTGGCCGCCGCATTTATGCCATCGGCGGCAACCTTGAAGCTGCCCGTCTCTCGGGGATCAACGTCGAGCGCACTAAGCTCGCGGTGTTCGCCATTAACGGCCTGATGGTCGCCATCGCCGGGTTGATCCTCAGTTCGCGTCTGGGTGCCGGTTCGCCCTCCGCAGGTAACATCGCCGAGCTGGATGCGATTGCCGCCTGCGTCATTGGCGGCACCAGCCTCGCCGGCGGTATCGGTAGCGTGGCGGGTGCGGTCATGGGAGCATTTATCATGGCGTCGTTGGATAACGGGATGAGTATGATGGACGTCCCGACGTTTTGGCAGTATATCGTCAAGGGGGCCATTCTTTTACTGGCAGTCTGGATGGACTCTGCCACCAAGCGACGAGCCTGATAACCGTATTGTGACTTAATTGGGAAGTGAGCCATGTTTGAAAAGCGTCACCGCATTACGTTGTTATTCAATGCCAATAAAGCCTACGACCGTCAGGTCGTTGAAGGCGTGGGTGAATATTTGCAGGCGTCGCAAT
This sequence comes from Enterobacter sp. ZOR0014, assembly GCF_000798855.1. Classification (NCBI taxonomy): domain Bacteria; kingdom Pseudomonadati; phylum Pseudomonadota; class Gammaproteobacteria; order Enterobacterales; family Enterobacteriaceae; genus Enterobacter; species Enterobacter sp. ZOR0014. The sequence continues at coordinate 11,952 of NZ_JTLF01000333.1, forward strand.
CCGAGTGGGATATCTTCATTGAGGAAGACTTCCGCACCCGTCTGGAGAACATCAAAGACTGGCTGGGGGATGGCGTCATCGCTGACTATGACGATCCCGTCATTGAACAGCTGCTGACCGACGTCGACGTCCCGATCGTGGGCGTCGGCGGCTCCTACCATTCCCCCGAAAATTACCCGCCGGTTCACTATATCGCCACCGATAATCATGCCCTGGTCGAAGCCGCTTTTCTTCATTTAAAAGAGAAAGGCGTCCATCGTTTCGCGTTCTATGGTTTACCCGCTACCAGCGGCAAGCGCTGGGCAGTCGAGCGCGAGCATGCGTTTTGCCAGCTGGTCGCGCAGGAGAAGTATCGCGGCGTAGTGTATCAGGGGCTGGAGACGGCTCCGGAAAACTGGCAGCACGCGCAAAACCGGCTGGCGGACTGGCTGCAAACGCTGCCCCCGCAAACCGGCATTATTGCCGTCACCGACGCCCGCGCCCGCCACGTGCTGCAGGTCTGCGAGCATTTACATATCCCGGTGCCCGAGAAGCTGTGCGTGATTGGCATTGATAACGAAGAACTCACCCGCTATCTCTCCCGCGTGGCGCTCTCCTCTGTGGCACAGGGCACCCGTCAGATGGGCTATCAGGCAGCGAAGCTGCTGCATCGTCTGCTGGATAAAGAGTCTCTGCCGCTTCAGCGTTTGCTGGTACCCCCTGTCCGCGTCGTGGAGCGTCGCTCAACCGACTATCGTTCCCTGAGTGACCCGGCCGTCATTCAGGCGATGCACTATATTCGCAACCACGCCTGTAAAGGAATTAAGGTCGATCAGGTTCTGGATTCGGTGGGCATTTCTCGTTCGAATCTGGAGAAGCGTTTCAAAGAAGAAGTGGGCGAAACCATTCATGCCGTCATCCATGCGGAGAAACTGGAGAAAGCCCGCAGCCTGCTCATCTCAACATCACTGTCGATCAACGAAATCTCACAGATGTGCGGTTATCCGTCGCTGCAATATTTCTATTCGGTGTTTCGCAAAGAGTATGACACCACGCCAAAAGAGTATCGGGATCGCCACAGCGAGGTGCTGATATAGAAAAGAAAACGCCTTCATTTAGAAGTAATGCCGATCAGTTAAGGATCGGTTGACCGATCCCGTGGCT
>NZ_JTLF01000063.1:0-30245 GCF_000798855.1 Enterobacter sp. ZOR0014
GAACATTGGCGCAGCTTGTCTACACCCTGTTTTTTCAGCGAAGAGAAAGGCTCCACCTGAACATCGCCATTGAAGGCCAGTACCGCTTCGCGAACCATATTCACCTGCGCTTTACGCGCACCGCTTGCCAGCTTATCGGCTTTTGTCAGCAGCACCAGCACGGCAATATCGCTTGCGACGGCCCAGTCGATCATCTGCTGATCGAGATCTTTCAGCGGATGGCGAATGTCCATCAGCACCACCAGACCTTTCAGGCACATGCGTTTTTCCAGGTATTCGCCCAGCGCACGTTGCCATTTGATCTTCATCTCTTCAGGCACCTGCGCATAACCATATCCCGGCAAGTCGACCAGGCGTTTGCCTTCAGCCACTTCAAATAGGTTGATCAGCTGGGTACGGCCAGGCGTTTTTGAGGTGCGCGCCAGGTTCTTCTGATTGGTCAGCGTATTCAGGGCGCTGGATTTCCCCGCATTGGAGCGGCCAGCAAAAGCCACTTCAATACCGGTATCAGATGGCAGGTGGCGAATATCGGGCGCACTGGTGACAAAATGCGTCTGTTGGTAGTTCCAGGTAGTCACGTGGTCGTCTCCAAAATCGTAATCTGGGGGGGATTATACCCGAATGCCAACAAAAGGCTTTTCTCATTACACAGAGCTTGCAGGGGAAAGCCCGCACTTGTGTGAGAGATCGGCTCATCATGCTATGGGAGATTTAAGAGAATTCGCAGGTGTCAAAAAAGTCAAACTGTTTTAAATCATAAGCTTATTTCCGGGCAATTGTCTGAAAATCTCTTTTTGCACCGTTTCGTTGCTTGTTAGTTTAAGCGAACAAGGTAAAGTATGCGTCAGGGCGAGGAAGCCAACAGGAATTCGACTTAAGGATTAGGGTCAGGAGCGCCAGGAGGCGAAGACGCAGGACAGTCAGGACGACCGGCGCCTGGAGGCGTTTTAAAAGGAAAGGGAACCGTACACGGACGGTATCAGCCAAGGGATAAACAGGGTTTGTTGTTGGTAAACATGGAATGTCTGACCCGCTAAGGGTTGTGAGTCAGGAAAAAAGGCGACAGATTGCTCTGTCGCCTTTTTTCTTTGCTTGCTTTCTGCTAGATTTCGCCGCAATTCTATACTGAAGAAAACGACTTAAAGACAAAACATCATGAAAAAACCAACCTCCGCAGCGGGTGCTAAACGCCCTGCGAAAGCACGCCGCAAAACGCGCGAAGAACTGAACCAGGAAGCGCGCGATCGCAAACGCGATAAAAAACATCGTGGCCATGCTGCGGGAAGCCGTGCGAACGGCGGTGGTGCAGCGGGCGCTTCTGCAAAAGGCAAACAGCAGAAAGATCCTCGTATCGGCAGTAAAACTCCCATTCCACTGGGCGTGACAGACACCCCGGTCACTAAGCAGCACAAACCAAAGAGCGAGAAACCTATGCTTTCACCGCAGGCTGAGCTGGATTTGCTGGAGAACGATGAGCGCCTGGACGCGCTGCTGGAACGTCTTGAAGAGGGTGAAACCCTGACCGCTGAAGAGCAATCATGGGTGGATGCCAAACTGGACCGCATTGATGAGCTGATGCAGAAGCTGGGTCTGTCTTATGACGACGAAGACGACGAAGAAGAAGATGAAAAGCAGGAAGATATGATGCGTCTTCTGAAGGGTGGAAACTAACATTTGCACCCGGCAGGTACGATAGTCCTGCTTATAACCCTTCCGGTTATATGTTATCTGGTGTGGTTATTCGTTAAACTACGGCGGTTGTCGCGGCGACAGAAGTGGCTGCGCACCCGAATGATGGCCCGCAACGGGGCCAGAACGGGCCGCCGTATACGAACGCGACACCAACGGAAGGAGTGAGCATGTCAGCACCAACTATCGACTGGGATTTGGCCCTAATCCAGAAATATAACTATTCCGGGCCGCGTTATACGTCATACCCCACTGCGCTGGAGTTCTCCGATGCCTTCGGCGAGGCGGATTTTCAGCAGGCTGTTGCGCGCTATCCTGAGCGCCCGCTGTCGCTCTACGTCCATATTCCGTTCTGCCACAAGCTCTGCTACTTCTGCGGCTGCAATAAAATCGTTACCCGTCAGCAGCATAAAGCCGATCAGTATCTCGATGCGCTCGAACAGGAAATTCTTCACCGCGCACCGCTGTTTAAAGGGCGTCACGTCAGCCAGCTTCACTGGGGCGGCGGCACGCCAACCTACCTGAATAAAGCGCAAATCACGCGTTTGATGACGCTTTTACGCAGCCACTTTAATTTTAACGACGATGCTGAAATCTCGATCGAGGTTGATCCGCGTGAAATTGAGCTGGATGTCCTGGATCACTTACGCGCGGAAGGCTTCAACCGTCTGAGCATGGGCGTGCAGGATTTCAACAAAGAGGTCCAGCGTCTGGTGAACCGCGAGCAGGACGAAGAGTTTATCTTTGCCTTGCTCAATCATGCGCGTGAAATCGGCTTTACGTCGACCAATATTGACCTGATTTACGGCCTGCCAAAACAGACGCCAGAGAGCTTCGCCTTCACGCTGAAGCGTGTGGCCGAGCTTAACCCGGACCGCCTGAGCGTCTTTAACTATGCGCACCTGCCGACGTTGTTTGCCGCCCAGCGTAAAATCAAAGATGCGGATCTCCCTTCTGCTCAGCAGAAACTGGATATCCTGCAGGAAACCATTACTTCGCTGACCGAGACCGGCTATCAGTTTATCGGTATGGATCACTTTGCTCGTCCGGATGACGAACTGGCGATCGCCCAGCGAGAAGGGGTGCTGCACCGCAACTTCCAGGGATACACCACGCAGGGCGATACCGATCTGCTCGGTCTGGGCGTCTCCGCGATAAGCATGATGGGCGACTGCTACGCGCAGAACCAGAAAGAGCTGAAGCTGTATTATCAGCAGGTGGATGAAACCGGCAACGCCCTGTGGCGCGGCATTGCGTTAACCCGTGATGACTGTATCCGTCGCGATGTGATCAAGGCGCTTATCTGCAACTTCCGTCTCGAATTCAGCGATGTTGAGGCGCAGTGGGATCTGCACTTCAGGGATTACTTCGCGGAAGATCTGAAGCTTCTGGCACCGCTGGCGAAAGATGGGCTGGTGGAGGTGTCGGAGAGTGCCGTTGAGGTCACGCCGAAGGGGCGTCTGTTGATTCGTAACATCTGTATGTGCTTTGACGCGTATCTGCGCCAGAAGGCGCGCATGCAGCAGTTCTCGCGGGTAATTTAAGCAGCAATGCCGGGTGTCGCTTCGCTTACCCGGCCTACATTTGCGCTTTTGTAGGCCGGGTAAGGCGAAGCCGCCACCCGGCTTTTCATTGACAGCTCGCTAGCTAAACAGCCCCACCAGCGCCGCACACAAAACAGCCGCAACGGCGGTTTGTGGCGTGTGGCTTTCAACGGCTCCGCTAGAGAGCATATTTACCAAAGTTTCCAGCATGATCGACACCCTCAATTTCCGGGCACGATCATACAAAACTCATCAGAACAGTAAAGCGCAAAATAACGGCAATTTGCGCTCAATTAATAACCTTTACACTTCGGGTAAGATTACTCCATTCCCAGCTCTTTAAGCTTGCGCGTCAGGGTATTACGCCCCCATCCCAACAGGCGGGCGGCTTCCTGCTTATGGCCTTGCGTATGACGAAGCGCGGTGGTCAACAACGTACGTTCCATCTCTGGCTGGGCTTCAGACAACAAGTTTTGATGACCGGAACGCAGCGCGCGGTCGGCCCATTGTGCCAGCAGCGTCGCCCAACTGTCCGGCAACGCGTGACCGGTACTGCTCTCAGGCGCGGTCGCTTCAAACAGTTCGGCCGGTAAATCCTGAATTAACACTTCCTGCCCGGCAGCCATCACGGTTAACCAGCGACAGGTATTCTCCAGCTGACGCACGTTGCCAGGCCACGCCAGACGCGTCAGGGCGGCATCGGTTTCCGGGTGAAGCTGCTTGGCTTCCACACCCAGCTCGCGGGCGGCCACCTGCAGGAAATGGCGCGCCAGGCGGGGAATATCTTCCCGGCGCTCACGCAGCGGCGGCAGATGAACGCGAATCACGTTCAGGCGATGGAATAAATCCTCACGGAATTTGCCTTCCTGTACGCGTTGCTCCAGGTTCTGGTGCGTCGCGGCGATAATGCGCACGTCCACCTTCACCGGCGCGTAGCCGCCCACGCGATAAAACTGCCCGTCGGCCAGCACGCGCAACAGGCGGGTCTGAACATCCAGCGGCATATCGCCGATCTCGTCCAGGAAAAGCGTCCCGCCATCAGCCTGTTCGAAGCGCCCCTGGCGAATGGTATTCGCGCCGGTAAAGGCCCCCTTCTCGTGGCCGAACAGCTCGGACTCAATCAAATCTTTTGGGATCGCGGCCATATTCAGGGCGATAAACGGCGCTTTTGCTCGCGGGCTGTGGCGATGCAAGGCATGCGCCACAAGCTCTTTACCGGTTCCCGACTCACCGTTAATCAGCACGCTGATGGATGAACGCGACAGACGGCCAATAATGCGAAACACATCCTGCATCGCTGGCGCTTCGCCGATGATGTCGGTGGTAGGCCCAAAATCGGGCGCGTGACGCGGCTGTTGCTGCTCCTGGTAATGGCTAATCGCACGCTCAACCAGTGCCACCGCCTCATCGATATCAAACGGTTTGGGCAGATAATCGAACGCCCCTTGCTGATAGGCACTCACAGCGGCATCCAAATCGGAGTGTGCCGTCATTATGATGACCGGAAGCATAGGGTGGCGTTGTTTAATCTGCTTTAAAAGCGCCAGCCCGTCCATGCCCGGCATGCGAATATCCGAAAGCAGAACGTCTGGCGTTTTGGTGGTGAGTGCATCGAGCACGTCGCTGCCGCTCTCAAACGTCGTGCAGCTTAATCCTGCCCCTGTGAGCGCGCGTTCAAGCACCCAACGGATGGAGCTATCGTCATCGACTACCCAGACTATCCCTCGTTGCATAAACGTCACCTTTATTTTTTAATCGGCAGGAAAACCGAAAACTCGGTATGTCCCGGCCAACTGGTAAATTCAATTTTTCCGGAGTGCTGATCGATCAAGCTGCGGGCGATAGATAAGCCCAGGCCGGTCCCGCCTTCGCGACCGCTGACCATCGGATAAAACAGAGTGTCCTGAAGATGGGAGGGAATACCGGGCCCGTTATCCTCGACGTCGATGCGCGCCGCCAGCCGATAGCGCACGCCATGTAAGGTGAGCTGGAAGGCGGTACGGGTACGTAAAATAATCTCGCCCCCTTCCGGTCCCAGCGCCTGCAGGGCATTACGCACGATATTCAACAGGACCTGCTCAATTTGATCCGGGTCATGCGCCAGTTCCGGCAGGCTGGGGTCGTAATCACGCACCAGCGTGACGTTCTCCGGCAGCTCCATCGAGACGAGTTTCACGACGCGTTCAGCCACCTTATGAATGCTTTCCGTAACATGCATTCCCGGCTGTTGCGGCCCCAGAAGACGGTCAACCAGATTACGCAGACGGTCCGCCTGCTCAATGATGACGTTGGTGTACTCCGCCAGCGCAGGATCGGGTAACGCCTTGGTCAGAAGCTGCGCCGCACCGCGTAACCCACCCAGCGGGTTTTTGATTTCATGCGCCAGACCACGCACCAGGTCACGGGCGGCAATTTGCTGCGCATGCTGGAGCTGCTCCTGGCTCAGGCGACGCTGATTATCCATCGGCGCCATTTCAAGCAGGATCATCCCTTCTGGAAGTCGTTGCGCAGTCAGCGACAGAATATGCGAGCGCCCGTCGATCACCAGTGTCACTTCGTTATCGGTAAACCCCTGGCCGGCCTGCAAACTTTCCTGCATCAGGCCAATATTCAGCGAAAAATAGCTCAGGAGTTCCGGAAGCGGGGTACCAAACAGTTTCCGCGCGCTTTGGGCCAGCAGCTGCTGCGCCGCCGGGTTGGCGTAATGAACGGCCAGCTCGTCGTCGACCAGCAAAATACTGTTAATTAAAGAATTGAGGATCTGCCCAGCATCGGGCAGCTTGCCAGTTGCCATTCAGCAGTCTCCTGGAGTCGTTGCACTGTTTTAGTGCAGTATAGCTTTTTCGGCGTAAAAAGCGCGTGAGATCAGGTTGTTGGTGGAGAAAAAAGCCCATCCGGAGATGGGCTAAAAGTTTCCACGGCAACTACTCCCGGCGCTTGTCACGCCGGGTAAAACAACTTAATTAAACGCTGTAGTACAGTTCGAACTCAACCGGGTGCGGCGTCATGCGCACGCGGTCGTTCTCTTCGGTACGCAGGGCGATGTAAGCATCGATAGCGTCGTCAGTGAACACGCCGCCCGCCGTCAGGAACTCACGGTCTGCGTCCAGCGCCTGCAGGGCTTCTTCCAGAGAGCCAGCAACCTGTGGGATCTCTTTCGCTTCTTCTGGCGGCAGGTCGTACAGGTTTTTGTCCATCGCTTCGCCTGGGTGGATCTTGTTCTTGATACCGTCCAGACCGGCCATCAGCAGTGCTGCGAAGCACAGGTATGGGTTAGCCGCTGGGTCCGGGAAGCGAACTTCGATACGACGCGCTTTAGGAGACGCCACCACCGGGATACGGATAGAAGCAGAACGGTTACGCGCAGAGTAAGCCAGCATGACTGGTGCTTCGTAGCCCGGGACCAGACGCTTGTAGGAGTTCGTGGTTGGGTTCGCCAGGGCGTTGATCGCTTTAGCGTGTTTGATAACGCCGCCAATGTAGTACAGCGCCTGCTCAGACAGACCAGCATATTTGTCGCCAGAGAACAGGTTGGTGCCGTTCTTGGACAGAGACATGTGGCAGTGCATACCGGAACCGTTATCGCCAAACATCGGTTTTGGCATGAAGGTCGCGGTTTTACCGAAACGGTGCGCAACGTTATGCACAACGTATTTGTAGATCTGAATTTCGTCCGCTTTTTTGGTCATGGTGTTGAAGCGGGTAGCCACTTCGTTCTGACCCGCAGTCGCGACTTCGTGGTGGTGAGCTTCAACCACCAGGCCCATCTCTTCCATCACCAGACACATGGTGGAACGGATGTCCTGTGCAGAATCGACCGGTGGAACCGGGAAGTAACCGCCTTTCACGCCTGGACGGTGACCTTTGTTACCACCTTCGTATTTGGTGGAGGAGTTCCATGCACCTTCGATGTCGTCGATTGCTACGTGGGAGCCAGAAATAGAGGCACCGAAACGGATGTCATCGAACAGGAAGAACTCTGGCTCTGGCCCGAACAGCACGGTGTCCGCGATGCCGGTAGAACGCAGGTACTCTTCAGCGCGTTTAGCGATAGAACGTGGGTCGCGGTCGTAGCCCTGCAGCGTGCCTGGCTCGAGGATGTCGCAACGGATGATCAGGGTTGGTTCTTCGAAGAACGGATCAATGACCGCGGTGGTCGCATCTGGCATCAGAACCATGTCGGATTCGTTAATGCCTTTCCAGCCACCAATGGAGGAGCCGTCAAACATTTTGCCTTCTTCAAAGAATTCGGCGTTCACCTGATGAGCAGGGATTGTGACGTGCTGTTCTTTACCTTTGGTATCGGTGAAGCGCAGATCAACAAACTTCACTTCATGTTCGTTCAGCATCGTCAAAACGTGTTCAGCGGACATACTTAACTCTCCAGATTGGTCATTGTCGTCGTGGTAACGAGGTCTTCAATTTCTGTTTGTACTGGCCGTGTGCCATGTATTTTTATAAAGCGAAATCTGTGCCAACTTTTAAAACACCCCAAAAAGGCGTTATCATGCGCACCATAGTGCAAAAGGGCTGCACCACAATGGATTTGTTGCACCAGTATAGTGCTTCAATGTGAACATTGAGCACCATATTGGTGCAATTTACGTTAAAGTGCCCTTTTACCGCTCCGTGAAAGCGATCACAAAGCATCTCTGCAATACTTGTTTGCGGGGGATGTTTGTGATCCTGTTTTGTAGTGCGATTAATCCGTGTACAATAACGCGCTATTTCTAAATGCCTGAGGCAAAGTTGTGATCGAAAATTTGCGTAACATCGCCATCATCGCGCACGTAGACCATGGTAAAACTACCCTGGTTGACAAGCTGCTGCAGCAATCCGGTACGTTTGATGCGCGTGCCGAAACCCAAGAACGCGTGATGGACTCCAACGATTTGGAGAAAGAGCGTGGGATTACCATCCTCGCGAAAAACACCGCGATTAAATGGAATGACTACCGTATCAACATCGTTGATACCCCAGGGCACGCCGACTTCGGTGGTGAAGTTGAACGTGTAATGTCCATGGTAGACTCCGTTCTGCTGGTCGTTGACGCAATGGATGGCCCAATGCCACAGACGCGCTTCGTGACCAAAAAAGCTTTTGCCCATGGTCTGAAGCCAATCGTTGTTATCAACAAAGTTGACCGTCCTGGCGCGCGTCCTGACTGGGTTGTTGACCAGGTCTTCGACCTGTTCGTTAACCTCGACGCGACCGACGAGCAGCTGGACTTCCCTATCGTTTACGCGTCTGCGCTGAACGGTATCGCTGGTCTGGACCATGAAGACATGGCTGAAGACATGACCCCGCTGTATCAGGCGATTGTTGACCGTGTTCCTGCGCCAAACGTTGACCTGGACGGCACCCTGCAGATGCAGATCTCCCAGCTCGACTACAACAACTATGTTGGCGTCATCGGCATTGGTCGTATCAAGCGCGGTAAGGTGAAGCCTAACCAGCAGGTCACTATCATTGATAGCGAAGGCAAAACCCGTAACGGTAAAGTCGGTAAAGTCCTGACTCACCTGGGTCTTGAGCGTATCGAGAGCGACATCGCGGAAGCGGGCGACATCATCGCGATCACCGGTCTGGGCGAGCTGAACATCTCCGACACCATCTGCGATCCGCAGAACGTCGAAGCGCTGCCTGCTCTGTCCGTTGATGAACCAACCGTATCCATGTTCTTCAACGTCAACACCTCTCCGTTCTGTGGTAAAGAAGGTAAATTCGTTACCTCTCGTCAGATCCTTGACCGCCTGAACAAAGAGCTGGTGCACAACGTTGCGCTGCGCGTTGAAGAAACTGAAGACGCTGATGCATTCCGCGTTTCTGGTCGTGGTGAGCTGCACCTATCTGTTCTGATTGAAAACATGCGTCGTGAAGGTTTCGAGATGGCGGTTTCCCGTCCGAAAGTTATCTTCCGCGAAATCGACGGCCGTAAACAAGAGCCGTTTGAGAACGTAACGCTGGACGTTGAAGAGCAGCACCAGGGTTCTGTCATGCAGGCACTGGGCGAACGTAAAGGCGACCTGAAAAACATGAATCCAGATGGCAAAGGCCGCGTACGTCTCGACTACGTGATTCCAAGCCGTGGCCTGATCGGCTTCCGTTCTGAGTTCATGACCATGACCTCCGGTACCGGTCTGCTGTACTCCACCTTCAGCCACTACGACGACGTGCGTCCGGGCGAAGTGGGCCAGCGTAACAACGGCGTGCTGATCTCCAACGGTCAGGGTAAAGCGGTTGCGTTCGCGCTGTTCGGTCTGCAGGATCGCGGTAAGCTGTTCCTGGGTCACGGTGCAGAAGTTTACGAAGGCCAGATCATCGGTATTCACAGTCGTTCTAACGACCTGACCGTAAACTGCCTGACCGGTAAGAAACTGACCAACATGCGTGCGTCCGGTACTGACGAAGCAACGGTTCTGGTTCCACCGATCAAGATGACTCTGGAGCAGGCTCTGGAATTCATCGATGATGACGAACTGGTCGAAGTGACTCCACAGTCAATTCGTATCCGTAAACGTCACCTGACTGAGAACGATCGTAAACGTGCAATGCGCGGTGCGAAAGAAGAGTAATACAGTCAATCTGTAGGCCGGGTAAGCGTGCGCGCCTCCCGGCAACTAAAAAGCCGCTGATTTCTCAGCGGCTTTTTTATTAGAACGAGTACCGTAACCCCAGCCGAATCCGGTACTGCTCGCGGTTGTAATCATTCCATCTGTCCAGCCACTGAAGTTCGAGGTACGGCAGCCAGTTTCTGTCGATCTTATAGCTGAATTTATTGGTGATTTCCCAGTGATGGTCTTTGCCATTTTTGCTGTGATAATCATTCACCCGCTGGAAAAAGTGCGGTTCAAACGTGTAGAAAAACGCATCCGTTACTTTGAAATTCCAGTAGTTGGCAAACTCGTGCGTGTCGTTCTTATCCATCTGACCGTTATAGTCCGGCGTATCGTAATTGTTATGGTTATAGCGATAGCGGAAGGTCAGGTTAAACCAGTCGATGAATTTATAGTTGGTGTCCAGATAGACGGCACCACCCGAACCGGCGCTGCTGTCATTAATCAATCCGCCGGGCTGGAAGGTGAGTTTGTCGGTGGGTTTAAAGAGCGGATACCATCCCTCTATTTCGTTATAGCTGTGCTTCAGTTCATCCCATTTCCCCACGTTATAGGCATTAGTGAACATCAGGCCCGCGCCCATATCAAAGTTATATCCCGCACGCAGGATCACCTCGTGCAGTTCAGAGGCCGTATTGTAAGCTTCGCGGGTTTCGACATAGGCCCCGGCAAATACCGGGCAGGACACAGACGACACGATCAGTACAGTGATGATTCTTTTCATAATTTGTCCATGTATCAGGTACAGAAAGGCCTCCCTCCTGATTAACAGGAAGGACATATTGGCCGGATTTATTGTTATAAAGTGACTGCTGACGCTTTATTGTTGGTGGTTATCTCAGGGGTATTCGCTGATTGTTTTTTCCGTTTTCCAATCTCCTCGATAATAAAGGCGAAGCGCGCTTCGTTGAGTTTATAAAACAGCCCCATGGTCACAGCGGCGACGATTGCCAGACCGCATGGCCAGAGGAAAATAAGCTGACGCAATCCCAGCAGCGTGCCCGCGCTTTGAACGGCATGGGGAACGTAGCCAATCTGGGTCAGCATGATGCCGGGCAGGAAGCCGGCGAGGGCGGCGGATATTTTGCGCGAGAAGGTATACCCGGTGTACACCGACCCCTCGGCGCGGATGCCGGTTTTCCATTCGCCATAATCGACGGTATCCGGCACCAGCGCCCAGTTCAGACTGTTCACAAACGCCGTGCCGAAGAAGGCCATACAGGAAAACAGCACGAACAGCAGGGAGCTGGTCCCCCAGAAGAAGTTCAGCACGTCACCCACTGCCCACAGTGCCAGCCCACCCAGATACACCGGCTTCTTGCCAAAGCGCTTCACCGCGCCGGGCACCAGAAACACGCCAATCAGAATGCAGCCCATGCTGAAAAAACCCATCCACGACAGCAGATGAAGATCGTTCAGCACGTACTGGGTGTAATAGACCTGAATCGCCAGCTTGATGTTAAACGCGGCGAGGGTACACAGGTTGGCGATGCACAGCACCAGCAGCGGCGGGTTGCGGAAAATCGCGCAGAACGATTTCAGAATGCCGGGCTTATGGTGGTCGGGCGTGAGCTCCACGTAGCGTTCTTTCACACCGCTGTAGCACCACCACATGCAAAACAGGCCACCCGTCACAAACACCAGCGCGGCCACCAGATAACCGAGTGAGGGCTGGTGGACGAACAGTGCCTGAATGGGCATAAAGCCCACGGTGCAGAGCAACAGCCCCACCGTCGCGCCGCCCTGACGCCAGGCGGCCAGCTGCGCACGCTCGTTCGGGTTTTTGGTTATGGCCGGAACCATCGCGCCGTAGGAGCAATTCATCAGGCTGTAGCACAGGCCAAACAGCATAAAGAGCACCGTGGCGAGCGCCGTTTTCACCGTCAGGCTAAAGTCGTTGGCCATAAACTGCGCCGTCGCGACCAGCGCCACCGGGACGGAGGCGTAGAGAATGAACGGCCGGAATTTTCCCTTCTTACCGATATTCCGCCGGGAGTCCAGCAGCACGCCGGTCAGCATGTCGGTAAACGCGGTGAAGAATTTCGCCACCAGGAAAATAATGCCGCCATAGAACGCGGGCATGCCCAGTTCATCGGTGTAAAACTTCAGCAAATACAGCGTGCCAATACACAGCATCAGGTTCGAGCCAAAATCGCCCATCCCGTAGGCGCACTTCTCACGCAGGCTCAATTTCAGGGTTAACGGATCAGTATTATCTCTCATGGTCGATCCTCAGAGCGCCCCGCAGGGCGCTCTATCACGTCATTTATGCCGTACGCTTGCGCAGTTCGATCTCTTCGACGATGCGCACATACATCTTCTCGTTGAGGTTGTAGAAGCAGCCCATCGCCACGATGGTGATGACCGCCAGCAGGCTTGGATAGATAAATATCAGCTGCCGCAGCCCTTCAACCGTACCGGCGGATTGCACTACGTTGGGCACATAGCCGATCTGCGTGAGCATGATCCCCGGGAAGAAGCCCGCCAGCGCCTGAGATACCTTGCGGAAGAAGGTAAAGCCGGTATAGACCGTTCCCTCAGAGCGCACGCCGGTGCGCCACTCGCCGTACTCCACGGTGTCGGAGACCAGCGCCCAGTTCAGGCTGTTCACAAACGCGGAACCGAAGAACGCGAGGCAGGAGAACGCCACAAAGCTCACCGAGCCGCCGCCGAAGAAGTAGTTGAGCAGATCGCCCGCCACCCAAATCATCAGCCCGCTGATGTAGACCTTTTTCTTACCGAAGCGCCGCACCGCGCCGGGCATCATAAAGACGCCGATAAAAATACAGCCCATGCTGAAGAAGCCCATATACGACAGCAGAATCGGGTCGTTCAGCACGTACTGCGTGTAGTAGACCTGGATGGCGAGCTTGACGTTAAAGGCACCCAGCGTGCACAGGTTAGCGATGCACAGAATAAACAGCGGTCGGTTCCCGGCGATGGCGCGAAAAGACTGCAACAGCCCCGGCTTTTGCGCCGGATTGGCAGGCTGCATCTCGACGTAACGCTCGGTCACGCCCTTATAGCACCACCACATAAAGAACAGCCCGAACAGCGAGAAGAGGGTGGCGGCAAAGATATAGCCCAGCTGATCGTTGCCTTCAATCAGGTTCATCACCGGGACAAAGCCCACGGTACAGAGCAGCAGGCCGAGCGTGGCACCGCCCTGACGCCATGCGGCCAGCGAGGCTCGCTCGTCCGGGTTTTTGGTAATGGCGGGCACCATCGCGCCGTAAGAACAGTTCATCATGCTAAAGAACAGGCCGTACAGCATAAACAGCACGGTTGCCATCACCGTTTTACCGGTCACCTCAAACGGCGTGCCGACGAAGTTGGCAATCGCCAGCAGCGTCACCGGGAAGGCGGCGTACAGCACGAACGGGCGGAATTTCCCTTTCGGGCCAATCTTGCGCCGGGAGTCGAGCATGATCCCGGTGCCCATATCGGTGAAGGCGGTAAAGAACTTCGCAATCAGGAAGATGATCCCGCCGTAGGTGCCCGGCAGCCCCAGCACGTCGGTGTAAAACTTCAGCAGATACAGCGTGCCGATATCCAGCAGGATGTTAGAGCCGAGATCGCCCATCCCGTAGGCGAGTTTCTCTTTAAACGGCAGGCGCAGGGTTGCCGGATCAGAAGTATGTTGACTCATTATTGTTCTCCGTCTGCCCGCAGGTTTCCCTGCGGGCGAGCCTTATCAGATATGACGTAAGGTGCTAAACAGATCTGCCCATTCACTGTGCTGGCGATAGAAGACCGGTGGCTTGCCGAGTGGGGCATCAACGGTCACGTCACCGCCCTGGCAGCATTCCCCGGTCCACGCATTCACCCAGTTGTCCTGCGGCAGATAGAGCGTCCAGTCCGTGCGCCCCTCTTCGTGAACGGGCGCCACCAGCAGATCGCGGCCAAACAGATACTGGTATTTCAGCGTGTAGGCGCGTGCGTCGTCCTCGTAGTGCAGGAACAGCGGGCGCATCACCGGCAGGCCGCTTTTCGCGTTCTGCGCGACGGCGGCTTTGATATACGGCTTCAGGGTGGTGAAAACGGTAGTCATGCGCGCGAAGTGCGCGATGGTTTCCGCATCGCCGTCGAACTGCCAGTTATCGCCAGGACGGTTACCTTCGTGGGTGCGCATCATCGGCGTGAAGGCGTTAAAATCGCACCAGCGCAGCAGCAACTCTTTACTGCGCTTCATCTCGAACAGGGTGGTATAGCCGCCGATGTCGCTGTGGTGCAGGCCGTGCCCGGTCATCGCCAGAGACAGCGCCGCAGGCACCACGGATGCCAGACCGTCGTCCAGGCTCCAGTCGACGTTCTGATCTCCCGCCCACATCATCACCGAGTGCTTCTGGCTGCCGGTGTAGCCTGCGCGCATAAAGAACAGGATCTCGCCAAGTTTGCCGGTCTCCTCCAGCGCCTCGTAGTTACATTTGGCCCACAGGGCTGGCCACGCGTTGTGCATGATCTCTGCGCTAACGCCGTTGTGCAGGAACGTGTCAGTCGGCAGATACTCTCCGAAATCGGCCATCCAGCCGCCGCAGCCCAGTTCGATCAGGTTCTTTTTGATAACCTCTTTGTACCAGTCGTAGGCTTCAGGATTGGTCAGGTCGATGACGCCCGCATAGAACTCGCCAAACTCGACGTGGTAGTCCTTGCCGTCTGCATTTTTGGTCAGATAGCCGCGTTTCGCTGCTTCTTCGCAGAGATCTTTATCGCTGGCGACGTACGGGTTGATGTAGGAGAGGAACTGCACGCCTTCCTGTTTCCATTGTGGAATACGCTCGTCAAGCTGTGGGTACAGCTCGCTGTTCCACTTCCAGTTCCACATCACGCGTTTGCCGAAGGAGGTCATGCGAATGCCGGACCAGTCCTGCGCCCAGATACCGTTCACCTTCACGCCCCCTTTGCGCATGACGTCGAGCTTCTGCTGACAGACCTCGGTGCCGCCCTGAATACCCAGCGTCACGCCGTCGTAAACCCAGTCTGGCAGTTCAGGCTGACGCCCCAGCAGTCCGGTGAGTTTTTCCAGCAGACCGACGTAGGTTTCCGCACAGTCGAAGCGCAACGTGGCGGTATCTTCCCAGAACGCCAGTTCGTGGAAGTCCGGCGCGCTGAAGTCAAAATTCATGTAGCAGCTGTTGTCCACGTGGCAGTAGTACTTCTGGGTGCTCACGAAGGTAGGCTGTGGGAAGAAGGTCCAGTAGTAATCGCCGCCTGCGTTCTCTTTGCAGTCGGCCTGCCAGGTCACGTAGGTTTGCTTGTTACGGCCCACGCCCTGTTCGCTGGTCCACAGCGGGAACGGCTTGCCGCGCAGATCGAAATAAGAGAACTGCTCGCCGCAGCCGTAAATGTGATCTTCTGGCTGAGCCGCCAGCCGCAGCCAGATGCGGTTATGGCGGGTGGCATCGTTTTTAAGCTTCATCTCCAGGCGGCCTTCGCCATCCACGCCCACCAGCAGCGTCGCGCTGACCGCATCGCCACGGGTAAAGCGGATCGCCCAGCCCGCGCTTTGCTGCGTGACGGTTGCGTCCGTCAGCGCGATCTTTTCGTTCAGTTTGTCCTTGATGCTGAAATTGCCGCGAAACATCTCAATATCGGCGACGCCTGCACCGATCCACAGGCAGGGCGCATCCGCGGTATGGGACAAAATCAGGCGGTTTTCCCAGTGCAGGGTGAAACCCCTTTCGTTATTTTTCAGGTCAATATTGTGTAGGGTACGCATAAAAACTCCGTCTTTTATTATTTGGCCAGGCAGTCCAGCAAACCGGCGGCCGTTGCCGGGGCTAAGCCCGGTGCCAGCGGCAAACGTGGGATCACCAGGCAGTGCAGCAGATGATAAATATCCTGCTTGCCGTCCCAGACTTTGGTTGTCACTTCGTTATGGGTATCCAGCTCCTGCCACCAGGAACCGTTCTCGTAATCCATCAGGTACTTAATGCAGTAATCCCACCACTTCTGATACCAGGCTTCGTACTGTGCTTCGCCGGTTACGGTGTAGAGCGCGTAAGCCGTGCCCATCGCCTCGACGATAGGCCAGCGCACGCGTTCACGGACAATAGGCTTGCCATCCCAGCCTACGGAGTAGACGAAACCATCGGCCCCGTCCGGTGCCCAGGCGTCGCGGATGGTGGCATGGAACAGTCCTTTCGCATCTTCCAGCAGCCACTCCGGCGGGGTTTCAAAACGGGCTTCCAGCGCGGCGCGCAGGTGCAACATCAGGCGGCCCCACTCGATCCAGTGGCCCGGCGTGCCGCCGTAGGCGCGGAAACGGTGGGCAGGATTGTCGATGTTGTAATCGCGGATCGGGTTCCAGTCGGTGTCGAAATGCTCGTTAACGCGGTACTCACCTTTGCGCGCCACGTCGTGAATAATCACCGAGGCGATGCGCAGGGCGCGGTCGAGCCACTTGCGGTCGTGCGTGACGTCATAGACGATCAGGAACGCTTCAACGGCATGCATGTTGGCGTTGCCACCGCGATAATCCTCGGTTTTGCTAAAGGCCTCGTCCCAGGATTCGAGGCACATTTGTTCTTCCTCGCTCCAGAAATAGCGCTCGATCACCTCAATCGCATCGTCCAGCAGTTTGCGCGCCTGCGGATGGCCGGTGGTCACGGCGCTCGCCGCGCCCAGCAGCACGAAGAAATGCTGATAGCCCTGCTTGGAGGCGTCGATCACGCCTTCATCGTTCACACAGGCGTACCAGCCGCCGTGCTGTTTGTCGCGCAGCGGGCCGTTGAGGGCATTAATGCCGTGCTCAACCAGGGCATACGCCCCGGGACGCCCCATATTGGCGGCCACCGCATACACGTGCAGCATGCGGGCGGTGATCCACAGATGCGTGCCCATATCGCTTCGCACCTGGCCGTTATTGCCCAGCCAGCCAAAGCCGGTCGGCACGGCGGCGTTTTTACCGAAATCGAAAATACGGTCGGTCTCTTGTTCGAGCCAGCGGTTATGGCTCAGGGTGTTAAACCATTTCATGTTCGGGTCCTTTCTTAGCGGCGAGCCATCATTTCGTCGACGATCTCACCCAAACGCTGCAGTTTTGGCACAGAGACATCGCGCAGCATCATTTCAGTATCCGGCAGCCCCACCACGGAGGACCACACGGCGCGACCGGCTAAAAAGCCTGAAGCCCCCGCCTGCATGGCAACCTGCACCGCGCGCGGGAAGAGCTTGTCATCCACGCCGGAAGAGAGGATCACCCACGGCATATTGATTTCCGCGTTCAGCTTTTGCGAGGCGGCCAGCAGTTCCTGCTGCGTACCTTTACCGAACAGCGGCATCTCCACTTTGTAGAGGTCGGCACCGCTATCGCCCAGCTCTCTGGCGGCGTCGATAATCGCCTGCTCGCGGTTGAACGCGGCACCGCGACGCGGCGGACGCACCACCGGTTCGATAATGCTAAGCAGTCCGTTGCTATGGCACAGCGTATTGAACGCCTTCACCATCTCCAGACGTTGCTGCGGATCTTCATCGCTGCGCCACAGCACCAGCAGCTTCAGCGCCTTGCCGCCATCGCGTTTTACTGCCTGCGCGTCGATGTTTTTGTCGATCACCACGCTATCGACCGGAATACCGTTGCCCGGTATAAACTCGTCCGCTGCCACAATCATCGCGCAGCTTTTGGCGACGGCCTGCTGCTCGACGATCTGGCGATAGCAGAACTGCTGGTCAACCAGAATAGCGGAGGCATACGGCGACAGGATTTTGGCAGCGTTAACCTTAAAATCCGTGAGGTGCTGGTCGGTTACCGGCACCGGCGCGCCTGCCGCAGCAAACATCAGGCGCATCGCTTCGCGCTGGTCCACGGCCAGCATGGCAAAACCGCCGGAAGGTCGGGTGATATCTTTCAGGGTGTACATCGTCATTCCTCAGTCCTTTCGTATCAGTGTGATTTTTTCAGCCCGGCAGATGCGCGAACCTGTTCAAGAATGGCCGTCCAGTCTTCGCGCCCGCGCCCGGCGGCGCGAGCCTGGTTGTAAACTTCACGGGAAGCCGCGCCGAGCGGCATGGGAACGTGGAGCTGGTTGGCCACGTCCAGGGCGATCCCCAGATCTTTATGCGCAAGGTCGATCATGAAGGCGGGTGAAAGATCCCCTTTCAGCACCTTGTTTGGCCATGAGGTCGTGAAGTGGCCTTTGCCTGCCGGCGTGCCGCTCATGACCTTGAGCGCCACGTCGAAGGAGAGGCCGAGCGCTTCGCACAGTACGGCCGCCTCTGCTGAAAGCGCGTTCAGGGCGATGCTCATGTAGTTATTGATAAGCTTCACGCGGATACCCATGCCCGGCCCGCCAGCGTTGATCAGCTCATTGCCCATCGCCATTAATACCGGCGTGGCGCGCTCAACCTGCTGCGCCGTGCCGCCTGCCAGCAGAAGTAACGTACCGGCGATGGCATGGTCAGACGTTCGTCCTACGGGGACGTCCATCAGACTGAAGCCGCGCTCCGCCATGTCGCGGATCAGCGCGTCAGTTTGCAGTGGATGAATAGTGGACATATCGATCACCAGCGCGTCGCGGGATAACCCTTCGCAAACGCCGTGCTCACCAAACAGTACGCTGCGCACCAGGTCGCCGTTGGGCAGCATGGTAATGACGAATTCGGCATCCGCAGCGGCCTGCGCTGGCGTCGCCACTGCCTGTGCGCCGCTCTCCACCAGCGTCTGAACGGCCTGCGGGTTCACATCAAAGACCTGAAGCCGGTGACCTTGTTTCAGCAGATTCTTCGCCATTGGCGCGCCCATCTGCCCTAAACCGATAAATGCGATTGCTGACATGCCTTTCTCCTGTCACATCGTGTCAATTTTTGCGCGTTTGTGTTGTCTGTTTTTGATCGTATTTGTAATTTATAGTCAAAAAATTGACAGGGGTCACTTTTTAAACATTTGATGAAATTAAAATGGCAGCATCAGAAATCGCACAAGGAATCACCATGACTCGCATCGTTTGTGTCGGCATTACCGTGCTGGATCGCATCTGGTATCTCGATGATTTACCAAGGGAAGGTGGGAAATATGTCGCAAAAGATTATACGGAAGTGGGCGGTGGCCCGGCGGCAACTGCGGCGGTGGCGGCAGCGAAACTGGGGGCTGAGGTGGACTTTATTGGCCGCGTGGGTGACGACGAGACCGGAAGACGCCTGCTCGCGGAGCTGGAATCCCTGGGGGTGAATACCCGCTACACGCGCGTGTTTAAAGGGGCCCGATCGTCACAATCCGCAGTGCTGGTGGACGCCAGCGGGGAGCGCGTGATTGCGAACTACCCCAGCCCCGATCTTCCCGCTGAGGCTGACTGGCTGCAAGACGTCGACTTCTCACAATGGGATATCGTATTAGCAGACGTGCGCTGGCATGACGGGGCAAAACAGGCGTTTATCCGTGCTCGCCAGCAGGGCGTACCCACCTTACTTGATGCGGATGTCACTCCGCAGGACATCGCGGAACTGATCGCCCTAAGCGATCATGCCGCCTTCTCCGCGCCGGGACTGCGGCGTTTAACGCAGCTGGATGGAGCTGAAGACGCGCTGAAAAAAGCACAAATGCTCACAAATGGACATGTGTACGTTACGCAGGGGCGAGACGGTTGCTTCTGGCTGGAAAGCGGCAGGTTATGTCATCAGCCTGGCTTTGAGGTCGAGGTGGTTGATACCACGGGGGCGGGCGACGTTTTCCACGGTGCGCTGGCGGTCAGTCTGGCGCAGCAAGCGTCCGCCGCTGACGCCGTGCGTTTTGCCAGCGCCGTCGCCGCCCTGAAATGCACCAGGCCCGGCGGGCGTGCGGGTATACCCGACTGTGATCAAACCCGCTCTTTTTTGTCACTTTTTGTATAAAATGCGGGGCGTGATGGTTTTCAGAGGACAGCCCATGAGTCTTACCGAACTGACCGGCAACCCGCGTCACGATCAGCTGCTGACGCTGATTGCCGATCGCGGCTATATGAATATTGATGAACTGGCGCAGCTGCTGGATGTGTCCACACAAACGGTACGACGGGATATCCGTAAGCTCAGCGAGCAGGGACTCATAACGCGTCATCATGGCGGTGCGGGCAGGGCGTCCAGCGTGGTGAACACGGCGTTCGAGCAGCGTGAAGTTTCGCTCACCGAAGAGAAGCGGGCGATTGCCGAGGCGATTGCGGACTACATTCCCGATGGCTCAACCATCTTTATCACCATCGGGACGACGGTGGAGCATGTTGCCCGGGCGCTGCTCAATCACAACCATTTGCGCATTATCACCAACAGCCTGCGGGTGGCGCACATTCTCTATAAAAACCCGCGCTTTGAAGTGATGGTCCCCGGCGGCACGCTGCGCCCGCATAACGGCGGCATTATCGGCCCGGCGGCGACGGCGTTTGTGTCTGGCTTCCGGGCGGACTATCTCGTGACCAGCGTAGGGGCGATTGAGCACGACGGTGCGATGATGGAGTTTGACGTCAATGAAGCCAGCGTGGTGAAAACCATGATGGCTCACTCGCGCCATATTTTACTGGCAGCCGATCATACGAAATACAGCGCTTCCGCCGCCGTAGAAATTGGCAACGTGGCGCAGGCCACGGCGCTATTCACGGATGAGCTTCCCGGCTCGGCGCTGCAAAATCTCCTCAAATCCAGCAAAGTGGAAGTGGTCGAAGTCAGTTCAGGAGAAGAACAGCAGGCTGGCTGACCTTTTTTTGGCCCGATATCTCTCTTCGGGCCATTCCTTTCTTTAAGCTGAATCTCGCACATAGCCAAACCTTCTCTTTCCCGCTACAGTTATTTTTCCACGGCGAGCAGGAGATAAACATGCTTTATATCTTTGATTTAGGAAATGTAATCGTCGATATCGATTTTAATCGCGTGCTGGGCGCATGGAGCGACTTTAGCCGTGTTCCGCTGGCGACGTTAAAGCAGAATTTCGCGATGGGCGAAACCTTTCATCAGCATGAGCGCGGTGAAATAAGTGACGAAGAATTCGCAGAGCGTTTCTGCCAGGACATGGGGCTGTCGTTAAGCTATGAGCAGTTTTCGCACGGCTGGCAGGCGGTATTTGTCGCCATCCGCCCGGAAGTGATCGACATCATGCACAAACTGCGCGAGCAGGGGCACCGAGTGGTTGTCCTGTCGAATACTAACCGCCTGCACACCACGTTCTGGCCTGAAGAATACCCTGAAGTTAAGGCAGCGGCAGATAAAATCTATCTCTCGCAGGAGATGGGTATGCGCAAGCCCGAAGCGAGGATATATCAGGCCGTTTTGCAGGCAGAAGGTTTCACTGCCGCCGATGCCGTCTTTTTCGACGACAATGCCGATAATATAGAGGGAGCTAACCAGTTAGGTATCACGTCAATTCTGGTGACCGGAAAAGAGACGATACCCAACTACTTTGCGAAGCAGTTATGTTAAAAACCGTTCATCAAAAAGCCACGCATCATACGCGCCCGCTGAGAGCCTGGCTAAAACTGCTCTGGCACCGCATTGATGAGGACAACATGACCACGCTGGCGGGAAACCTCGCGTACGTGTCGTTGCTCTCATTAGTGCCGCTGGTGGCGGTGATCTTTGCGCTATTTTCCGCCTTTCCGATGTTTGCGGACGTCAGCCTGCAGCTTCGCCATTTCGTGTTTGCGAATTTCATTCCTGCCACCGGGGATGTTATCCAGAACTACATCGAGCAGTTCGTTGCCAACTCCAACAAGATGACGGCGGTGGGGGCGTGCGGGCTGATTGTCACTGCGCTGCTGCTGATGTATGCCATTGATAGCGCACTGAACACCATCTGGCGGAGTAAAAAAGCGCGGCCAAAAGTCTACTCTTTTGCCGTGTACTGGATGATCCTCACGCTCGGCCCGCTGCTGGCCGGGGCGAGCCTTGCCATCAGCTCTTACCTTCTGTCATTGCGCTGGGCGAGTGATTTAAACGGCGTTATTGATAATGTGCTTCGCATCTTTCCGCTGATCCTGTCATGGCTTTCGTTCTGGCTGCTCTATAGCGTCGTACCGACCACGCGCGTACCAAACCGCGATGCGGTAGTGGGGGCGCTGGTGGCGGCCGTGCTTTTTGAGCTGGGTAAAAAAGGGTTTGCCCTTTACATCACCATGTTTCCGTCCTATCAGCTGATTTACGGCGTGCTGGCGGTGATCCCCATTTTGTTTGTCTGGGTCTACTGGACCTGGTGTATCGTCTTGCTTGGTGCCGAAATAACTGTCACTCTCGGCGTATACCGCGAACTTAAAAAAGCAGCAGCAGCTGAAAAACAACAAGAAGCAGACCAACCATGATTGCATTGATACAGCGCGTAACCCGTGCCAGCGTCACCGTGGAGGGAGAGGTGACGGGTGAAATTGGCCCAGGACTTTTGGTGTTGTTAGGTGTCGAAAAGGATGATGACGAACAAAAAGCTAACCGCTTATGCGAGCGGGTGCTGGGTTACCGCATTTTCAGCGATGCGGAAGGCAAGATGAACCTGAACGTCCAGCAGGCGGGCGGCAGCGTGCTGGTGGTGTCCCAGTTTACGCTGGCAGCGGATACCGAGCGCGGCATGCGCCCGAGTTTCTCGAAAGGCGCCGCGCCCGATCGTGCAGAAGCACTTTACGAATACTTTGTTGAGCGTTGTCGCCAGCAGGAAATGCATACGCAAACCGGACGATTCGCTGCAGATATGCAGGTTTCGCTGGTGAACGATGGCCCCGTCACATTCTGGCTCCAGGTATGAGCCAACTGGCGGCGTGGCCGCGGGTAACAAGAGAGAGTACAGCTATGTATCACCTTCGAGTACCGCAAACGGAAGAAGAGTTAGAAGCCTATTACCAGTTCCGCTGGGAAATGCTGCGCAAGCCATTACATCAACCGAAAGGCTCTGAGCGCGACGCCTGGGACGCAATGGCCCATCACCAGATGGTGATGGACGAGGAGGGCAATCTCGTCGCCGTCGGGCGTCTGTATATCAATGCCGATAACGAAGCATCTATTCGCTTTATGGCGGTTCACCCTTCCGTACAGGACAAAGGGCTGGGGACGCTAATGGCAATGACCCTGGAGTCCGTCGCCCGGCAGGAGGGCGTTAAGCGCGTCACCTGTAGCGCCCGCGAAGATGCCGTGGAGTTCTTTGCCAAACTCGGTTTTGTAAATCAGGGGGAAATCACCGCCCCGCAAACCACGCCGATTCGTCATTTTTTGATGATCAAACCCATTGCCACTCTGGACGACATTCTGCATCGCGCAGACTGGTGCGGTCAGTTACAGCAAGCCTGGTATGAACATATCCCTCTGAGTGAAAAGATGGGCGTGCGCATCCAGCAGTACACCGGGCAAAAATTCATTACCACCATGCCGGAAATCGGCAACCAGAACCCTCACCACACCCTGTTTGCTGGCAGCCTGTTTTCTCTGGCAACGCTCACCGGCTGGGGGCTGATCTGGCTGATGCTGCGCGAGCGCCATCTTGGCGGCACCATCATTCTGGCCGATGCCCATATCCGTTACAGCGCGCCGATCAGCGGTAAACCGAGCGCGGTGGCTGATCTTGGCGCACTGGGCGGCGACCTTGATCGTCTGGCGCGTGGCCGCAAAGCGCGCGTGCAGATGCAGGTTGAGCTGTTTGGCGATGACACCCCGGGCGCGGTGTTTGAAGGAACTTACATCGTTCTCCCTGCGAAGCCGTATGGCGCGTATGAAGAGGGGGGGAATGAAGAGGAGTGATCGCCTGTTTACTCTTCCCGGACGTGCCTAATCCGTCCGGCGATATCCCGCATTACGTCTCGCGCTGACTGGCTAATACCACCAAGCTGGAAGAAGCCATGGATGACACCCAGCCAGCGTTGAGCGGTACACTCCACTCCTTGCTCTGTCAGGTGCTGATACAACATTTCTCCTTCATCACACAGCGGATCGTGCTCTGCGGTAATGATGTGCACAGGGGGAAGACCGTGAAAATCATCCCGCCACAATGGGCTGGCTTCGGGATGCTGACGGTCAGTGTCTGCGAGATACATCTCATACCCGCTAAGCAAGGTATCTCGGGTGATGACATAATCTGCACCATTGAGAATATAACTTTCAAAACTGGCCGTAGCGTCGAGCATAGGGTAGATAAGAATCAGCTGTGCAGCTTGCCAGACACCTTTCGTTTTGAGTCTTAGCGACGTCACCAGCGCCAGATGTGCGCCTGCACTGTCTCCGCAAAGGGTGACCCGGTATTTATCTACGCCTAATTTTTCGGCATTGTGCCAGATAAGATCTGCAGCTCTTTCTGCATCGTCGTGTGCGGCGGGGAAGGTATGCTCGGGTGCGAGTCTGTACTGAACCGCAATGACCCGGGAGTGGCTGTGAAAAGCCAGTTGACGGAGTTGATTATCATGCGTGTCAAACCCACCGCTGACAAAACACCCACCATGATAGTAGAAGGCACAAGGTAACGTTTCAGGGGCATTGACAGGCGAAAATACCCGAAAGGTCAAATCCTCAATAACAAGCGTTTCAACCTGGACACGAGTTTCTTTTTCCCCGGCCAGCGCTGTGCTGGCGACATATCCGCTTCTCCGGTCATCAATACTCTGCTTTCGCGAGGAAGGTCGTCCTGCGGCAATAAACTCCTGTACCAGCTTATCAATACCCTTCTCCAGAGCCATGGTTACGTCCTTTTACTGTGTGTTTATACAGTTTATAGCCTGGTTTACAGCAGATGAAAACAAAGAAATTGGGTTAAACCAGAGATTTGGAAAAAGGCTCGCAAAATCCTTATACACTCAATGAAATAAATGGATTAGTTGCTCGAATATCAATAACGTAGCTCATATGGGAGTACGTCATTGACGTACATAGGAGATGTGTTACTCTAAGCCAATGGCGTATAATTTATGCTATTCATTGAAACGGATATTTTCACAGAAGACGTCAAAACGTTACTGGATGACGACGAATACCATAAGCTTCAGGTTTTCCTGGTAACGCAACCTAATAATGGCGATCTGATTCAGAATACGGGGGGCCTGCGAAAGATTCGCTGGTTTTCTGGAAGCAAGGGAAAGCGTGGTGGAGTAAGGGTTATTTATTTTCATCGTACGCGTGAGTTTGAAATTAGGTTGCTGCTCATTTATCGCAAAGGGATCAAAGATGACCTGTCCGCGAAGGAGAAAGCCATTCTGAAAAAGATGATAGAGAGGTGGTAAATGGATAAGGCGCTGTTTGAGCGATTAACCCAAAGCATTGCGCAAATGAACGAAATTGCCGAGGGCCAACGCGAGCCGTCGCGTACGTTTCAAATCGATGCGATGAAAATAAAAGAAATTCGCCAGGCGTCCGGGTTGTCGCAGAGTAAATTCGCGAACTTAATCTCAGTCAGTGTTGATACGTTGCGTAACTGGGAACAAGGCAGACGCTCACCCACAGGCCCGGCCAAAGCGCTCTTGCGCGCCATTGCTAACGACCCTCAACATGTCATCTCTGCGCTATCGCAGTAAATAGCCCGGTTGCACAGAGGCTCACCGGGCTTTGGTGGAAATTACTCCCCTTCACCCGGGAACAGGAACGGGTTGATTGAGCTGCGGGCGAAGCCCTCCTGCTCCATTTTGGCGTCCAGAATCAGCGAGGCGAGATCGTCGGCTACCGCGTCGACTTTCGGGTCTTTTTCCTGATACAGAATCTTCAGGTAGGTCCCACAGTCGCCGCAGCTTTCGGCTTTCACTGCCGCTTCTTCATTTTCCAGCGACCAGTAGTTGAGATCGCGGGTCTGCTCGCAGTTGCTGCACTTCACGCGCACGACGTGCCATTCGGTTTCGCACAGGTTGCAGTGCAGGTAGCGCAGCCCCTGGGTGGTGCCAATCTGTACCATGCTGGAGACCGGCATGGAACCGCACACCGGGCAGAACTGGCGCGCTTCGCCGTACTCGGCGCGGGCTTTGCCGGGGATCAGGCTTGCCATCTGCGCCCAGTAGAGCGACAGTGCCGCCCAGATAAACGGCGCTTTATCACTGCTGACCAGCGAAAAGTCGGAAGCAAACAGCGCACTCGCCATCTCTTCCAGCTCCTGTTCGGACGCTTTTTCCAGGTTCTCAATGACCGCAAGCGCAGTACCGCTCATTTCGGGCTTCAGCTCGGCAATCAGCGAATGCAGCAGCTTGTGCCAGTGCTTGTCGCGCGGCAGGACGTGAATATCCAGCGGCGGCTTGCCCTGCTCATTGGCTTCTTTGATGCGCGCAGTCAGGTCCATTTGCAGTGGGTGGTCGTACAGCACCACTTCCTGCGCGTGGGCGACAAGCGCAGCAAAACGCAGAAAATCGCCCAGCGGGTTGTTCTCTGCCAGCTCGCGCAGACGCTCTGCGCGGCGGTTGTAGAGGTTCTTGAGTCTGGGGAATAACAACGGCGGAATATACTCCGCCGTACGTTTCTCGCTCGACCCCAGCTCATCTTGCGGGATTATGCGAATACTCATTCAGATGACTTTTCCTGTTTCTGGCGGACTTCACGGTACCAGCGCGGGTGATGTTTCTTCGCCCACGTACTGGTTACCCAGCCTTCCACCATCGCGGTAATGGTGCCTTTCACCCAGAGGGCGGCGTAAATATGCACCATGATAACCACAATTAGCGCCACTGCGGCAAATGAATGCAGCATCAGCGCGAATCGGATCACCGGGATTGAGAAAGCAGGCGCAAAATACGGACGCCAGATGATCACGCCGCTGACCAGCAACAGGACCAGGAAGATAATCGCCGCCCAGAATACGCATTTCTGACCGAAGTTATAACGCCCGGTATCACCTACTTCCTCGTTGACGACGATCTTACGAATATTCTTCGCCCAAAAGATATCATCCCGATTGATTAGGTTATGGTGCCAGTAGCGGAAAAACATGATGATGAACGACGCGAACATGATGACGCCAACAAACGGGTGCAGTATACGCGCCAGTTGTGGTGTCCCCATGATCTGCATCAGCCAGTTGAAGGAGGGGAAGAAGAACCCCAGCCCGCTTATCGCCGCCAGCATGAAGCAGAAGGCGGTGACCCAGTGGTTGATGCGTTCCGGCGCGGTGTAGCGCACGATGGTGTCACGTTTTCTCATTTGCGCACCTCGTCTTTCTCTTCATGCAGGTTGTCGTCTTCCTCTTCCGCACGGTTCGGACCGACGCCGACGTAGTGGAAGATGCTCGCTGCGAAGGTGGCAGCAAAACCTACCGCGGCCAGCGGTTTCCAGATGCCTTTCCAGAACTTCACGGTGGCGCTGATTTCCGGGTTCTCCGGCAGGCCGTGATACAGATTCGGCTTGTCGGCATGGTGCAGCACATACATCACATGCGTACCACCAACACCGGCCGGATCGTACAGGCCCGCATTGTCGTAACCACGGGTTTTCAGCTCGCCCACGCGCTCTGCCGCCAGCGTTTTCATATCCTCTTTAGATCCAAAGTGGATAGCGCCGGTTGGGCAGGTCTTCACGCACGCGGGCTCCTGGCCGACAGTGACGCGGTCAACGCACAGCGTGCATTTGTAGACGCGGTTGTCTTCCGGGTTCAGGCGCGGTACGTCGAACGGACAGCCCGCAATGCAGTAGCCGCAGCCGATGCACTGCTCGGACTGGAAGTCGACGATGCCGTTGGCATACTGAATGATAGCCCCTTCTGACGGACATGCCTTCAGGCAGCCCGGATCCGCGCAGTGCATACAGCCATCTTTGCGGATAAGCCATTCCAGTTTGTCGTTCTGCTCCACTTCCGAGAAACGCATCACCGTCCAGGACTTGGCGGTCAGGTCCGCAGGGTTGTCGTACACCCCAACGTTGTGACCCACTTCGTCACGCAGATCGTTCCACTCAGAGCAGGCCACCTGACAGGCTTTACAGCCGATACAGGTGGTCACGTCGATAAGTTTCGCCACTTCCTGCTGGTGGTCCCGCGCCTGAGGCGCGGGCGTGAAACCGTTAGTCGCGGAACGACGGATAATGTCTTGAGATTGATAAGCCATAAGTCGTCTCCGTTACACCTTTTCCACGTTCACGAGGAAGGCCTTAAATTCCGGCGTCTGCGTGTTCGCATCACCGACGAACGGCGTCAGGGTGTTCGCAATGAACCCTTTTTTCGCCACGCCCTCATAGCCCCAGTGAATTGGGATACCGATGGTATCCACCTGCTGACCATGAACGTTCAGCGTGCGAATACGCTTGGTCACCACCGCCTTGGCTTTAATGTAGCCGCGGTTAGAGGAGACCTTCACGGTATCGCCATGGGCGATGCCGAGCTTGTTCGCCAGCTTCTCGCCGATCTCCACAAACTGCTCCGGCTGCGCGATGGCGTTAAGCAGCGCGTGCTTGGTCCAGTAGTGGAAGTGCTCGGTCAGACGATAGGTGGTGCCCACGTACGGGAACTTGTCTTTTTTACCCAGCGCTTCAAAGTCGCCCTTGAAGATACGCGCTGCCGGGTTAGAGACCACGTTCGGGTGCAGCGGGTTAGTGCCCAGCGGCGTCTCAAACGGCTCGTAGTGTTCCGGGAACGGCCCTTCTGCCATCTTATCAATGGCAAACAGACGTCCCATCCCTTCAGGCTGCATGATAAACGGTCCGACATCGCTGCCTGGTGCGGCAGTGCTGTAGTCCGGAATATCCACGCCACCCCATTTCGCGCCGTCCCACTTCAGAAGCTGACGCTTCGGATCCCACGGGTTGCCCTGCGGGTCAGCGGAGGCACGGTTATAGAGGATGCGACGGTTAAGCGGCCACGCCCACGCCCAGCCCAGCGTATTGCCGAGGCCCGACGGGTCGGCGTTGTCGCGGTTGGCCATCTGGTTGCCTTTCGGCGTCCAGCTACCAGCGAAGATCCAACAGCCGCTTGACGTTGTACCGTCATCGCGCAGATGGGCGAAGGTACTGAGCTG
This sequence comes from Enterobacter sp. ZOR0014, assembly GCF_000798855.1. Taxonomy (NCBI): domain Bacteria; kingdom Pseudomonadati; phylum Pseudomonadota; class Gammaproteobacteria; order Enterobacterales; family Enterobacteriaceae; genus Enterobacter; species Enterobacter sp. ZOR0014. Next base: position 28,696 of record NZ_JTLF01000063.1, read on the forward strand.
ATCGCCTTTCTTCGCCAGCACGGTGCCGGTGGCCGGGTCGATAACATCCGCCAGCGCCTTACCGTTGCTCTCCATCGCCACTTCTTCCGGCGCAGGATTTTCAGGCGTCGAGTAGTTCCAGGTCATGTTCAACACCGGTTCCGGGTTCGCGCCACCTTCAGCCGCGTACATCTTACGCAGGCGTAAGAAAATACCGGCCAGGATCTCGCCGTCGTTCATGGCGATGCCCGGGGCGTCCGCACCTTTCCAGTGCCACTGCAGCCAGCGGCCGGAGTTGACAATAGACCCGTTCTCTTCCGCGAAGCAGGTGGATGGCAGACGGAAGACTTCAGTCTGAATCTTCGACGGATCGACGTCGTTCGATTCGCCGTGGTTCTGCCAGAAGGTCGAGGTTTCAGTATTGAGCGGGTCAATCGTCACCAGGAACTTCAGTTTCGACAGGGACTCAACAACCTTGTTCTTGTTCGGGAACGAGGCCACCGGGTTAAAGCCCTGGCAGATATAGCCGTTGACCTGGCCCTGATGCATCATCTCGAAGTACTGAAGCACGTCGTAGCCTTTGTCCCACTTCGGCAGCCAGTCAAAGCCCCAGCTGTTTTCCGCCGTCGCCTTGTCGCCGTAGAAGGCTTTCATCAGCGAGACGAAGAACTTCGGATAGTTGCCCCAGTAGTTCACCTGGCCTTCGAGCAGCGGTTTTGGCGTGCTGGCCGTCAGGTAGGTTTGCAGGTCGGTTTGTTTCTCGCTTGGCAGGTTCATATAACCTGTCAGGCTTTGAGACAGCAGGCCGAGGTCGGTCAGACCCTGAATGTTGGAGTGACCGCGCAGGGCGTTCACGCCGCCGCCTGCCATGCCCATGTTGCCGAGCAGGAGCTGAACCATCGCCATGGTACGGATGTTCTGCGCACCGATGGAGTGTTGCGTCCAGCCGAGGGCGTAGAGGAACGACGCGGTTTTATCTTTCGCGCTGGTTTCGGCGATCAGCTCGCAGACCTTCAGGAAGTCCGCCTTCGGCGTACCACAGATGTTTTCGACCACCTCCGGCGTGTAGCGGGAGACGTGCTCTTTCAGCAGGTTCCACACGCAGCGCGGGTGTTGCAGGGTGGTATCGCGTTTCGCAAAGCCTTTCTCATCCAGCTCGTAGTTCCAGCTGGTTTTGTCGTACTTGCGTTTTTCGGCGTCGTAACCGCTGAACAGGCCATCTTCGAAGTGGTAATCCTCACGCACGATCAGGCTGGCGTTGGTATAGGCTTCGGTGTATTCGCGGTTGTATTTTTCGTTGGTCATCAGGTACAGCAATACGCCTGACAGGAAAGTGATGTCAGTACCTGAACGAATAGGGGTGTAGAAATCCGCCACTGACGCTGTACGCGTGAAGCGGGGATCGATCACAATCAGTTTCGCACCGTTGTGGATTTTGGCTTCCATCGCCCAGCGGAACCCGACAGGGTGCGCTTCAGCGGCGTTACCGCCCATCACCACAATAAGGTTGGCGTTCTTGATGTCGACCCAGTGGTTGGTCATCGCACCGCGACCAAATGTTGGAGCAAGAC
>NZ_JTLF01000127.1:0-3482 GCF_000798855.1 Enterobacter sp. ZOR0014
AATTCAAGTGGTACAAAATCAACGACGCGGGCCAGGAAGTGGAGTACTTCAACACCAAACTGGAAAACGTGAAGGTGGTGAAGGTGAACCCGCTGATGCACGACGTCAAAGATCCTTCTTTTGAGAAGCACAACCATCTGGAACAGATTGAGCTGCGCTACGAAAAAATCACCTGGACCTACAAAGACGGCAACATCATTCACTCCGACTCCTGGAACGAACGTACCACTGCATGATTGCCTGAGCAGACGGTTTTCCGTCTGCTTTTTTTGCTGAGCGCCTGCCACAACGGACGCTCAGCAAAGAACACACAATCTGCCTGCCTGACCTGATGCGCTTTGGTAAGCAAACAGCGAGGGGCGGTAGCGTGCCCGGAACTGATAAAGAGAGAGTCTCATGGAAAATCCAGCCGTTCTGTTACGTCGTCTTAATCCCTACTGTGCCCGTGCGATGGAAGGGGCCGCCTCCCTGTGCCAGACCCGTGCGCATGCGGAAATTCTGCCTGAGCACTGGCTGCTGAAGCTGCTGGAGCAGGGCGAAGGGGACATCACGGTAATTGCCCGCCGCTACGAGTGGGATATGGACGCGATCTGGCAGGATTTGCTGGCGTTTCTCGACAGGCTTCCACGTTCGATGCGCAGTCGCCCGGATCTTTCTGACAGCATCCAGACCCTGATGCAAAACGCGTGGCTGCACGCCTCGCTGGCGGGGGAAACGCAGATCCGCAGCGTGCATTTACTGATGGCGGTGGTGGAAAAACCTTCGCTCGTGCGCTGCGACGGTCTGTGGCCGCTGACCACCACCGGGCAGAGCCAGCTTGAGCGCCTTCGCGGGCTGCTGGATGCCCAGTCTGACGAACGGGAAGAAGTGCAGCAGGAAGAGGCGCCGGGCAACAGCAATGAAGTGGAATTTGTGGGCCGTCCGGTGAATGTGGATATAAAGGAAGGGGAGCTCAGCCCGGCGCTGCATAACGCGCTGGACAAGTTCACCCTCGACGTCACCGCGCGCGCGCGGGACGGCAAAATCGACCCGGTGTTTGGCCGCGACAATGAAATCCGCCAGATGGTGGACATTCTCTCAAGACGCCGCAAGAACAACCCGATTCTGGTGGGCGAGCCGGGCGTCGGCAAAACCGCGCTGGTGGAAGGGCTGGCGCTGCGCATTGCCGAAGGCAACGTGCCTGAGAGCCTGAAACTCGTCACCGTGCGCACCCTCGACCTCGGCCTGCTGCAGGCGGGCGCGGGCGTGAAGGGCGAGTTCGAACAGCGCCTGAAAAACATCATTGAGGCGGTGCAGCAGTCCCCGCTGCCTGTTCTCCTTTTCATTGACGAGGCCCATACCATCATCGGGGCAGGCAATCAGGCAGGCGGCGCGGACGCGGCCAACCTGCTCAAGCCCGCGCTGGCGCGCGGTGAACTCAGAACCATCGCTGCCACCACCTGGAGCGAGTACAAGCAGTACTTCGAGCGCGACGCCGCGCTGGAACGCCGCTTCCAGATGGTGAAGGTGGACGAGCCGGACGACGATACTGCCTGCCTGATGCTCAGAGGGCTGAAGTCCCGCTACGCGCAGCACCACGGGGTGCACATCACCGACGAGGCGGTGAAGGCCGCCGTCTCGCTTTCCCGCCGCTACCTGACGGGGCGTCAGCTGCCGGACAAGGCAGTGGACCTGCTGGACACCGCCTCCGCGCGTGTACGCATGAGCCTCGACACCGTGCCGGAGCCGCTGATCCGCATGAAGGCGCAGCTCACGGCGCTGGATATGGAGAAGCAGGCGCTGCTGGAGGATATCGCGGTGGGAAACACCTCTCACGGCGAGCGTCTGGCGGCGATTGAGCAGGAAGAGAAGCACACCATTCTGGCGCTTGACGCGCTGGAAACCCAGTATGGCGACGAGCTGAAGCTGACGGAACAGCTGCTGGCCTGCCGACAGAACATCGCCCGCCAGGCGGACATTGCGGATTTGCAGCGCCAGCTTGGCGACGTACAGCAGGGCAACCCGCTGCTGGGCCTGGACGTAGACACCCTCAGCGTGGCAGCGGTGATTGCCGACTGGACCGGCGTGCCGCTTTCCTCATTAATGAAGGACGAGCAGACCGAGCTGCTAAGCCTGGAAGATCACCTGGCAAAACGCGTGGTGGGCCAGGACGCGGCGCTGAACGCCATCGCGCAACGCCTGCGCGCCGCCAAAACCGGCCTTGCGTCGGAGAATGGCCCGCAGGGCGTGTTCCTGCTGGTCGGCACCAGCGGTACCGGTAAAACCGAGACCGCGCTGGCGCTGGCCGACGAGCTGTTTGGCGGCGAAAAATCCCTGATTACCATTAACCTCTCCGAGTACCAGGAGCCGCACACGGTTTCGCAGCTCAAGGGCTCGCCTCCGGGCTACGTCGGCTACGGCCAGGGCGGCATCCTCACCGAGGCGGTGCGCAAGCGGCCGTACAGCGTAGTACTACTCGATGAAGTCGAGAAAGCACACCGGGACGTGATGAACCTGTTCTATCAGGTCTTTGACCGCGGGTTTATGCGCGACGGCGAGGGGCGCGAAATCGACTTCCGCAACACTGTTATCCTGATGACCTCCAACCTCGGCAGCGACCATCTTATGCAGTTGCTGCAGGAACAGCCGGAGGCCACCGACGGCGACCTGCATGAGCTGCTGCGCCCGATCCTTCGCGACCACTTCCAGCCCGCGCTGCTGGCGCGCTTCCAGACGGTGATTTACCGTCCGCTGGCGCAGGCGGCGATGCGCACCATCGTCGGGATGAAGCTGAACCAGGTGAGCAGGCGTTTGGCGCGTCACTTCGGTATGAAAACTACGATTGCCGACAGCCTGCTGGACGCGCTGACCGATGCCTGCCTGCTGCCTGACACAGGGGCGCGCAACATCGACAGCCTGCTGAACCAGCAGATTTTGCCGGTGCTGAGCCAGCAACTGCTGACGCACATGGCGGCGGGGCAGAAGCCGCAACGTCTTACCCTCGGTTGGGATGAGGACGTTGGTATTGTAATGGTCTTTGATGAATAAGATCCCTCAAGGATAACGATCATGGACAGTGCAAAAGAAATTGCCAGAGATATGCTGGATGCCATCAATATCGATGGGTCTGGCTTCTGGGGGGCCGTAGCGAAAGGTTTTATCTCTTTCCCTGTCAGTCTTGGATATCTCGGGTATGATTTTATTGATACTGAGCATCGCAGGGAAAACCTGGGTGATAAATTCAGGATGGCAGGATTATTAAAGAGAAATGTTTTTGACAGAGACATGGTTCATAAAATTATAAACTTCTTTATAGAGGATTTTACATCTCGTATAGATGTGGTGAAAATATCTAATGTGATCAAGGAAATTTCTGGGGGAGCCGCAGGGAAGGTGCTGTTTTCACAGTTGACGGGCGTTAATCTTGGTTTGGCTATTTCATCCCGTGCTGTTACTGTGTTTTTTTCAGGATATATGGCAGGCATCCTCCTTTCTCTATGTTC
>NZ_JTLF01000364.1:0-43621 GCF_000798855.1 Enterobacter sp. ZOR0014
GAACATTGGCCATAATACGAGGGAATGCAAATGATCTCACGCTGGCAATGGATTCTGAAGCAGGTATTTAAAAAGTTATGGTTCAGGGCTGCATTATTCGCAATTGTAGCGATAATGACGGCTCTTTTATCAATTCTGTTTAAATCAATGATCCCTGAGTCGGTATCGGTGAAGGTTGGCGCAGAAGCCGTGGATAACATACTAAATATACTGGCATCGAGTATGCTAGCAGTTACCACATTTTCGCTGAGTATCATGGTCACAGCGTACGGATCAGCTACCACTAATGTGACACCAAGAGCTACACGTTTAGTTGTTGAAGACGTAACCACACAAAATGTACTGGCCACATTCATCGGTTCTTTTCTCTTCAGTCTGGTAGGGATCATTGCTCTTAATATGGGAGCCTACGGAGAAAGGGGGAGAGTCATTTTATTCGTTGTCACACTGGTGGTCATTGGTTTAATTCTCATCACATTGCTTCGTTGGATACAGCATTTGACCTCTCTGGGAAGGGTTGGAGAGACGACTGCAAAGGTTGAGCAGGCGGCGATCGAAGCATTTGTTGAAAGAGCAAAACGCCCATATCTGGGCGGATATCCATGGCTTGAGAACAATGAACAACCAAACGGAACGGTTGCAGTTTATCCGGAGATGATTGGCTATGTTGAATATATTGATATGGTGAAACTCGGCAAGCTGTTGTCTGAGGATCCTCGACATGTTTATCTTGTGGCGCAACCGGGCAGTTTCATTCATCCGTCGATGCCAGTTTTGTATCTGAGTCAGGGGCAGGGGCCATCAATCAGAACCGATTTGCTCGAGACGATCATTGTCTCGGATGTACGTTCCTTTTCTCAGGATCCCCGATTCTGTCTTAGCGTCATGGCTGAAATAGCCTGCAGAGCCCTTTCACCGGCAGTGAACGATCCTGGCACCGCAATTGATGTCATTGGCAGAGGTGTACGGATTCTATCGGCGTATGCGCAGAATAAATCTGACGAAATTGATGTGACATATCCTTCAATACATGTTGCGCCACTTCAGAACAGCGATCTACTTGAAGACTTTTTTTTACCTATTGCCCGTGATGGTGCCAGTATGAGGGAGATTCAGATAAGAGTCCTCAAAGGACTCTCTATGCTGAGCACTGGTTGGCCTGGGATATTTGCTGAGGCCGCGCATACTTTAGCATTTGAAACATTAGAGCATGCAACTCGTGCTGATCATATAGTTTCTGACAGATATCTAATAAAATCAATTTATTATAATTTATTTTATGGCGAAGATTCCAATAAAAAACCATAGCTACGGGGCAAGCGATTCGGTCGTTGGCTAGGTAAGGGCAAAGCATTCGCGTGAGAATGGGCGTCTGCTTTGTGCCAGGAGCGGAAGTTGGAGTGCCAGAGACTCCGTAAAAGTTGATGGTCCGTTTTGAAGGGATACTTATATAGACATGCCTGTCCCTTATATATCATTAATCAGTGCTATTAGATGAATGGCAAGTGATTTTCACTCGCCATTTTATTTTTATTTTTTTAATACCTTTCCGACATTTAATGATTTTGCCAAACCATAAAATATCTGATATTTCATTCCTGTTTTTATTTTTGGTGAAATATTTGCATAACTTCTTTCTCTAAAGCACCAACGTATAAATCTATTATTATCTTCGGTTGTTTCTATATAACATATTACGTTAAGATCAAACAGAAATTGTAGGAAGTCGTTTGCGGTTGTCATGAATTTTGGCTTTGTAGTGGAAATGGAGCCAATGTGAGTTTCAAGTTGTTTATATGCTAAGAGATATTCAGCATAATCGAAAGTGTCTTTTCCTGAGAGGAACTCAAAGAACTTTAAAAAAATCTCATAATGATCACTTCCATAATAAAATGACAAATGATCTTTTATTTCCCCGAGTAAATAGTTAGAGTAATCTCTTTGCATACTAGGATTTTCAAAGTCATCTAAAGTAAATTGATTTTTCCCGCCATCACCGTTGGTGTGTGATTTAATAATCTCGAGCATTCGTAATATATCTCTTGGTCGATAATAGGACCAACGAAGAAAATTAATAAACGATGTGGGGTGGTTATAATCATCACGAACATTGGGTGAGTCCCAAGGGAAATAATGGTCCCAGGCTTGCCCTTTTTCAAGTGCCATTTTTTGCTGAGTCCCAAGCAGATGATCTAGAACCTCAAATAATTGAGAATTACGGTGGTTTACATATTCTGTCCGCCAGTCCAGAAATACTGAATTATCTCTAATTTTTGCATTTTGATTTTGTAATCCTATAGATTCAAAAATATCTGGTCTGATCAAAAGAACTGCTTTCATTCTCCCTTTTCCTCCTTTTATACTTGGGAAGAAATCGTTATTAATCTCCCAGACGGCGTGAGCTAATCCTTTGATACATTCTAGATAGTCATCGTATGGAATTGAGGAAGGTCGAATATCTATACCATCGATAAATAAAATATGGTTTTGAGATAAACGGATTTGGCTAAAGGCCTCTTCAAATTTTTTTTGTATATAAAATAAATTTATCTGAAATCTGCTCTCGGAAAAAGACAAAGATTCTTTTTCTTCACCTTTTAAAGCTGCATGCTTATGAAGTAATTCTGCTGCAATTTTTGATTCCTGAACAAAACTGAGAGCTTGAATTATTTCTGGTGAAAATGCCTTGAGATAATATTCATCTATTGCATCAGTTAGTGATGAGAATTTTGTATAGTTTAGTAACTTTGAAATTGTCCCTTCTTTATCTAATACTTGTTTGGATATTAATAAATACAGAATAACTTTCCATATACCAGAGAAATCAGACAAACTTAAATGCTTTTCGGATTTAAGAGTGATAAATTTTTGGTATTCTGTCTCTCTTATATATTTGGTCGTGGCTAGTGTGTTATTAATGTTATTATTTGAAAGATAAATAGAGTATGCAGTTTTACCAGTACCTTTCTCTCCTACAAGAAACGATATATTCGGCTCGCATAATTCAGATAAGTGATTATCACGTATGAATACTTTATTAAGTAAGTCTTTATTTTCCCTTCTCTTATAATTTTCAGCATCAGCATAACCAAGAGTTAGTTCTTTGATTGGTATCATCGTCACCTCAACTAAAGTAATTGGAAAAAATATGGTTATAAGACATTGGCACTGCCCTGTTACATAACGTTGAGGATATCAACATATGAAATGTAAAGGAACCATTTGTAGATGAATGGACTGAATCGCCGTAGATTAGGTAGTCATCTTTCAGGCTGGCATGTAATGACCAACTTCCGTTCCTCGCTCAAAGCAGACTGTCAGATTTGATTGTGTGTCGCCAGTCATAGCCGTGAGATCAACCCAGGGCTATCACTCATAAACTGCAGCGTTGAATCTTTGTCCGGTAGAGCAATGGCCACAGGCATGTCGACTAATCGAGAACGGCCTTGACAGGATACAGGGAGAGATGATTTATGGCGTGGCAATAATACGGCGTATAAAAAATTTCCAGTGGTAGCAAAAAATGGATGCGGAATGAGAAGGGGGCTGGTGAAAATTTGGGGGCAAATTTGGGGGCAAATTTGCGCTGGGGGCGTGTTTTGGGGCACTAAATCGGCCTTTATTGTCCGATAATGTCCGTATAGGGATTTGGTTAAGTCTTTGAATTATAACTAAGTTATTGTTATTTGGACGGTTGTGATTTTGGCTGTGCAGTCTAACGCTGATTATGTTGCCGTGGGGATAAACATTCAGTAAACCGGGGAAAAGCAACCCCCTTTCCGGGCGGAAAGGGGGGAAGGGGTGTTACTTCAGCTCGTCGACCATGGTAATGGCGCGGCCAATGTAGTTCGCCGGCGTCATGGCTTTCAGGCGCGTTTTCTCTTCTTCTGGCAGTGCCAGACCGTCAATAAACTGTTTCATGCCTTCAGCATCTACACGCTTGCCGCGAGTCAGCTCTTTCAGTTTTTCATACGGCTTTTCAATGCCGTAGCGACGCATTACGGTCTGAATCGGCTCCGCCAGCACTTCCCAGTTGTGATCCAGTTCGTCCAGCAGACGATCGCGATTCACTTCCAGTTTGCTCACGCCTTTCAGGGTGGACTGGTACGCGATCAGCGCGTAGCCAATGCCCACGCCCAGGTTACGCAGTACGGTGGAATCGGTCAGGTCACGCTGCCAGCGGGATACCGGCAGTTTGCTCGCCATATGCTGCAGCACGGCATTCGCCAGGCCCAGGTTGCCTTCGGAGTTTTCGAAGTCAATTGGGTTCACTTTATGCGGCATGGTGGAAGAACCAATTTCACCGGCGATGGTTTTCTGCTTGAAGTGGTTCAGCGCAATGTAGCCCCACACGTCACGATCGAAGTCGATCAGAATGGTGTTGAAGCGCGCGATGCAGTCAAACAGCTCAGCGATATAGTCGTGCGGTTCAATCTGCGTGGTATACGGGTTCCACTGAATACCCAGGGAGGTGACAAACTCTTCGCTGAACTGGTGCCAGTCCACTTCCGGGTAAGCGGCGATGTGGGCATTATAGTTACCGACTGCACCGTTGATTTTGCCAAGAATTTCAACCTGTTCCAGTTGGCGGTACTGGCGCTCCATGCGGTACGCCACGTTCGCCATCTCTTTACCCATGGTGGAAGGGGTGGCTGGCTGGCCGTGAGTACGGGAAAGCAGCGGAATGTCGCGGTATTCCACGGAGAGCGCTTTCACCGCGTCAATGATCTTACGCCAGTAAGGCAGCACAACCTCTTTACGCGCGGTAGAGAGCATCAGCGCGTGAGACAGGTTGTTGATATCTTCAGAGGTACAGGCGAAGTGAATGAACTCTGACACCGCGTGCAGGGCAGGGACGCTTTCCACTTTCTCTTTCAGGAAGTACTCAACCGCTTTCACGTCGTGGTTGGTGGTGCGTTCAATGGTCTTAATGCGCGCGGCATCTTCTTCGCTAAACTCAGCAACGATTTTATCAAGGTAATCGTTTGCCTTTTCGTCAAAAGCAGGAACTTCCTTGATTGCTGCCTGGGCGGCCAGCTTCTGCAGCCAGCGTACTTCAACCTGAACACGGAACTTCAGCAAACCATATTCGCTGAAGATCCCGCGCAGCGCGCTGACTTTATCGCCGTAGCGTCCATCGACAGGGGATACGGCGGTCAGTGAGGATAATTCCATAATTCGCAACTCCGGGAGGTTAACAATGAGCAAGAATTTGTTTTGCCTGAGTGGTCAGGCGATTACGAGAAAACATTAACTGCAGACGGCCACCGCCAACCTGATGCCACAGCACGGCGGCGCGGATCCCTGCCAGCAGGGACGCACGTACTTTTGCCTGCACCTGTGGGCTTTGCAGCACGGCAGGGGATCCGGTGACCTGAATACGTGGGCCCAGCGGGCTGATGACATCAACGTAAATACCGGCCATCGCGCTCAGCAGCGTTTCGGATTGCAGATCAAAATGGTCGAGTTGACGCTGGAGCCCGCCGATACGATCGCCCAGGGTATTGAGCGCGCCTTTCGCCGCGCTCAACTTACGCTCAAGTACCATCAGGCTTAAGGTGTAGCGGGTCAGTTCTGCGTTTAACCCTTGACGACTACTGGCGTTAAGCACGCCAAGCAGGGTTTCAAGACCGAGACGAAGATTGGTTTCACTCCCACCAAATACACCCAGAGTTGAACCGGGGTTAAGGTCGATAACGCTGTTGAGTGAAACGTGCAGGGCATCGGCATCGCAATGACCCTGATGCGCCAGCTGTTGCACCAGACGGGCAGACTGGCAAATTCCTGCCAGCGCCAGGGTGATGTCGTAGTAGTTCTTCGCCACATGGTCTCCTTTATGTGTGCGCTCTGTTAAACAGCGGGCAGCGGCAGGCGCTGTTCAATGATCCCGCCGCCCAGGCAGATTTCGCCGCTGTAGAAGACAGCAGACTGACCCGGGGTGACGGCGGCAACCGGCTCGTCAAAACGCACGTCAATGCGATCGTCATCGAGCGCGGTAACGGTGCAAGGAATATCGGTCTGACGGTAGCGCGTTTTCACCGTGCAGCGCAGCGTGCCTTTCAGCGGCTCGCGATCGACCCAGTGCAGCTGTTGCGCGATAAGGCCAACGGACATCAGACGCGGATGGTCGTGCCCCTGGGCGACAACCAGAATATTGTTTTCGACATCTTTGTCGACCACATACCACGGATCTTCGCTGCCATCTTTGGTTCCACCGATACCCAGACCTTTGCGCTGGCCTAAAGTATGGTACATCAGCCCCTGGTGCTGGCCGATCTCATCGCCATCAACGGTGACAATTTTACCCGGCTGTGCAGGCAGGTAGCGGCCAAGGAAATCACGGAATTTGCGCTCACCGATGAAGCAGATGCCGGTAGAGTCCTTTTTCTTTGCGGTGATCAGGTCCAGCTCTTCCGCGATTTTACGTACCTGCGGCTTTTCCAGCTCGCCAACCGGGAACAGGCTCTGGGCGATCTGTTCGTGGCTCAGGGTATAAAGGAAGTAGCTCTGATCTTTGTTGCCGTCCAGACCGCGCAGCAGTTGGCTTTTGCCATTCACATCTGCACGACGCACGTAGTGGCCGGTCGCAATGTAGTCTGCGCCCAGATCTTCCGCAGCGAATTCCAGGAAGGCTTTAAATTTGATCTCTTTGTTGCACAGAATATCCGGGTTCGGGGTGCGTCCTGCTTTGTACTCTTCCAGGAACAGTTCAAAGACGTTATCCCAGTATTCTGCAGCAAAGTTAACGGTGTGCAGTTCAATGCCGAGCTTATCGCAGACGGCCTGCGCATCGGCGAGATCCGCAGCGGCAGTGCAGTATTCCTCGCCATCATCTTCCTCCCAGTTCTTCATGAACAGGCCCTCCACCTTATAGCCCTGTTGCTGTAACAGGTAGGCGGAAACGGAGGAATCGACACCGCCGGACATGCCGACGATCACTTTTTTCTGGCTGTTATCTGACATGGAATACTCACGACATTGAACTTCAAGGCGGCGTATTCTATCACGCCCCCCCACCATTGGCACCCTCTGTAAACGGCCAGTTAAATGCGCCGATGACTTCCAGCGGTAAGCGGCCAGCAGACTGCCAGCAGCGAATGCTTTCCGCAACCAGCGGCGAGCGCAGGTTTGGCGCGTTAAGGATCTCCTCGGCAGTCACCCACAGGCAGCGGTCGATATCGTCATCCTGCGGCTCTGTGGCGCACATTTCGCTAAGCTCGACGGCAAACAAGAAGCGCAGGAACGGGGTGCTATCGGGCGCAATCCACTGATGCAGTCGGATAAAGTGCTGGGGTTCAGCGTGTATGCCGGTCTCTTCCCACAGCTCGCGTTTTGCTGCCTGCAGTAAGGTCTCATTGGCTTCAAGGTGCCCGGCTGGCTGGTTCCACAGCGCTTTACCGTTAATGCTCTCTTCGACTACAAGGAATTTACCCTGGGCGTGGACCACGCAGGCGACCGTAACATGAGGTTTAAACATAGTGACTCCTTAAGCGGTAACGTCTCGCCATTCACCGTTTGCCAGCGTTTCCAGGGTGTAGCTGCCCATGGCGTAGCGAATCAGACGCAGAGTAGGGAAGCCGACGTGAGCGGTCATGCGCCGAACCTGACGGTTGCGGCCTTCATAAAGGGTGATTTTGAGCCAGCTTGTCGGAATGGATTTGCGTTCGCGGATGGGCGGATTGCGCGGCCATAGCCACTCCGGTTCATTCACGCGTTCAATACCTGCAGGCAGGGTTGGGCCATCGTTCAGCGTTACCCCACGGCGTAATTTCTCCAGCGTTTCTTCGTCCGGTTCGCCTTCGACCTGCACGAAGTAAATTTTGCCCGTGCGTTTTCCCGGCTGTGTGAGCTTTGCCTGCAGAGCGCCGTCGTTGGTTAAAACTAAAAGTCCTTCGCTGTCCCGGTCCAGACGCCCGGCGGCGTAAACGCCCTGAACGGGAATGTAATCCTTCAGCGTGCTGCGTCCGGCCTCATCGGTGAACTGCGGCAAAACATCGTAGGGTTTATTGAACAAAATAACCCGCTTCGGCTGGGTTTCTTGCGGTCTTCTGGCGGCTTGTCGCGAGCTGAATCGCTCAACCCGGTGTTTTGTAAAAGAAGTTTTCTTCATGGTATTTTCAGGCGTTATCAATTGCCGCATTATAGCCTAATAACGAAGACCTTTCATGGCGCAGGACATTCAGGTACTATCGAAGGGCTCATTACAATTTATTAACATAAGATCAGTAACAACCAGAAGCGCTCGAAGGAGAGGTTAATGGAAAGCAAAGTAGTTGTTCCGGCGGAAGGTAAAAAGATCACCCTGCAAAACGGCAAGATTAACGTTCCTCACAATCCGATTATCCCGTTCATTGAAGGTGACGGTATCGGTGTAGACGTTACCCCGGCAATGCTGAAAGTGGTTGATGCCGCTGTTGAGAAAGCCTACAAAGGCGAGCGTAAAATTTCCTGGATGGAAATTTACACCGGTGAGAAATCGACTCAAGTTTATGGCCAGGATGTCTGGCTGCCAGCAGAAACGCTGGACCTGATCCGCGACTACCGCGTTGCTATCAAAGGCCCATTGACCACCCCAGTCGGCGGCGGTATCCGCTCCCTGAACGTGGCACTGCGTCAGGAGCTGGACCTGTACGTCTGTCTGCGTCCGGTGCGTTACTATCAGGGCACCCCAAGCCCGGTTAAGCACCCTGAACTGACCGATATGGTTATCTTCCGCGAAAACTCAGAAGACATCTACGCGGGCATCGAGTGGAAAGCAGACTCTGCAGACGCAGAAAAAGTGATTAAATTCCTGCGCGAAGAGATGGGCGTGAAGAAAATTCGCTTCCCTGAACATTGCGGTATCGGCATCAAGCCGTGCTCCGAAGAAGGGACTAAACGTCTGGTGCGCGCGGCTATCGAATACGCGATCACCAACGACCGTGACTCTGTGACTCTGGTTCACAAAGGCAACATCATGAAGTTCACCGAAGGTGCCTTCAAAGACTGGGGTTACCAGTTGGCGAAAGAAGAGTTCGGCGGTGAGCTGATCGACGGTGGCCCGTGGCAGAAGATCAAGAACCCGAACACCGGCAAAGAGATCATCGTTAAAGATGTGATCGCCGATGCGTTCCTGCAGCAGATCCTGCTGCGTCCTGCTGAATACGACGTGATTGCCTGTATGAACCTGAACGGTGACTACATCTCTGACGCCCTGGCAGCACAGGTTGGCGGTATCGGAATCGCCCCTGGTGCAAACATCGGTGACGAGTGCGCTCTGTTCGAGGCGACCCACGGTACTGCTCCTAAATATGCAGGTCAGGACAAAGTGAACCCAGGCTCTATCATCCTGTCCGCAGAGATGATGCTCCGTCATATGGAATGGTTCGAAGCGGCAGACCTGATCGTGAAAGGTATGGAAGGCGCGATCAACGCCAAAACCGTTACCTATGACTTCGAACGTCTGATGGAAGGCGCTAAACTGCTGAAATGTTCAGAGTTTGGCGACGCGATCATCGCGAACATGTAATCCAGACTCTGGGTTAAACAAGAGCGGGGGCCTGAGGGTTCCCGTTTTTTTTGCCTCTGCCTGCAGGAAATAACACGATGCTAGCCACTGTTCTTATCGCTGTCGTTGCATTTATCCATCTTTACATCCTTGTGCTGGAAATGTTCCTGTGGGACACCAGAACCGGGCATAAGGCGTTTAATCTCAGCCCGGAATTTGCGCGTGAAACCCGCGTGCTGGCCGCGAATCAGGGGCTATACAACGGTTTTCTTGCGGCGGGTTTGCTCTGGAGCCTCTGGCTCGGTGAAGAGGGTGTTCATGTGGCCATCTTCTTCCTGGCCTGCGTGCTGATTGCCGGTCTCTTTGGCGCAGTGACCGCCAGCCGGAAGATTCTGTATGTTCAGGCTTTACCTGCGCTTGCCGCCCTGCTTGCGCTGCTTATCTGAAGCAACGCGTTGGTCAACCGTGCGTCGTCCGATATACTTGTGGCTTCATCCTGAGAGGTTTAGACAGTTATGAATAACGACATCCCATTGAAGTATTATGACATCGTCGAAGAATACGCGACGGAAGCCGCAAAGCCTGTCAGTGAGTCAGAGCAGGACCCACTGGCGCATTATTTCCAGCTGCTGCTCACGCGGTTATCAAATAATGAGGAGATTGATGAGGAAGCTCAGCAAGAGATGGCGCGTGAAGCCGGGGTTCATGCTGAACGTATTGATGATATTGCGAACTTCCTTAATCAGTGGGGAAATGAATAGCCTACCGCGCCAGACCCAGGAGCCGCTTCGCAAGCTCACGGCGGGAAACAGATTTTGAAAAATACCATCCCTGAACCAGAGCCTCAGGATATCGTTCAGCAATAAAGCGGAATTGTATTTCGTTCTCAACGCCTTCGAAAACCAGCGTTTTATTCAGTTTTGCGAGGGCGTCGCTAAAGATCACAAAAATGTTCTGCTTATAATGCTCACTGATGCCATCGACCAGCGACTTGTCGATTTTGATCTCATCATATTCAAGAAGCGAAAGCCTGGCCAGGTTGGAGTTTTGCACACCGAAGTCATCAATGGATATTCTGACACCAAAGGATTTTAACTTCTGACAGAAGCCCTCCAGAATATTCGCGGTGGAAACGGCTTTTTCAGAGAGCTCGACTTTTACCAGAGACAGCGGAATGTTGTTGGCTAAACATCCACGGCGCAAAATGCTGATAAATTGTCCATCTTCAATTTCCGTTCGACCAACATTGAGCGAAACGACCAGCTGATGCTTAAGCACCAGCGGTGCTATGTCCTTAAGGGATTTCTCAAGAATATGGGTATAATATTTTTTATACAAACCAATTTTCTGGATTAATGGAATAAACAATTCCGGCGAGACGTCACCGTGTTTTGCGTCGCGCCATCTCGATAAAACCTCCACGCCCACTATTTTGCTATCCTGAATGCGAATTATGGGCTGGTAGTGAACGCCAATAGTGTTGGTTAAGACGGCTTTAACCAACGTCCGTTCCAGTGAAAAGCGGTCTTCATTGAGTCGAAAGAAAAATAACGTTATCGCAATCCAGATAAAACATAAAATAGCCACGAGAAAGGCAAACACCGCGGGAGATAACGAGGCCAGTCCTGCATGGTGATGCTTCACAATGACGCACAAATCCCAGGAAGTGCTGCACTGTGTGAGGGTGAGGGTAAATAACGTGGAATGTACCCCATCCTGTTCTTTTACCTCATGGGTTGCTGAAAAAAATATTCTGGCAAAGTCTTTGGTGGTTGCGCTGAGTGAGTAATTGTTGGTAACCGGGGTGAATTTATCGTAAGCGTAGCGGGAGGAGAAGATAATAAGATTATTGTAGATGGCCGCATTGCCCGTGAAAAAATCTTTTCTGGAAAATTGCGCGAGCAGGAATCCCCTGGGTGTTTTATGGAGCTCTTCTGGCAGGGGGACAGGGTTAGCGAGTTTTCCCCAAAAAGCGGTACAGATTATTTTTCCCTGCTCTATAAAACCGATGTCTGCAAAATAAAGGCTGTCGAGCTTAATCTGTCTGTAGCGATCAAGGCTGGCTTTGTCGCATCCCTGAGTGGTCAGGCCTTTAAGTGTCTGCGCCACGCTCTGAGACAGGCCTTCTGAATACTGTAAAAGGGTCTGGGAAATCTCACGCAGTTTGCTTTTCTGCTGGCCCATGATAACCGCATTGACCGTATAGAGAGACAGAAAGACCAGAAACGCTGAAACGATAGTAACGGCAACGATCTTTTTCATTTTCCAGATACCTTGTCCGCTCCCTGATTTTTCAAATCTTATCACAGGCTGGGCTTGCTACAACCCCGATAATATGGGTAGTCAGCCTAATCCAGGCGGATGAACTATGCTTAAGTGCAATTCATTTTCCTCTTAACCTGAGCTTTGTTACAGTGACAAGAGTTGTCAGCAAGGGATGTCAGGCGTGATAAGGTGGAAAAGCTCGTGCATGTCAAAAATACTTTTTACACAACAACCATAACCGTCATCATTGTCTCGTTGATCATTTCATTGTCGCTTGCCGTGCAGATTGCAACGTCCCGACAGCAGTCAATCCAGCAGATCAATACCAGCGTTGCCAACCTGAGCCATACCCTGAATGTCTATACAGAAGGCATCATACGCCAAAGTGAAATGTTGATTACCACCGTTTCCGACACCCTTGAAATTTATGGCATGACCCCGCAACAGGCGATCAATATTCAGCGAATGATAAGCAATCAGGATAACCTTCTTACCCAGATTAATAATGTGGTTGTCTATGATGCGCAGGGGGATATCTTCACCGCCTTGCACGAAACTTTAGCAGGTCCCCGTAAAGGCGCGGACCGGTCATTCTTTGTCTATCACAAGGAAAATAAAAGCCAGCAGATATTTATTGGCGAGCCAGTGATAAGCAGAACCAATGGTAAATGGGTTATTACCATAAGCCGACGCCTTGAGACTCACACGGGGGCATTTAACGGCGTCGTGGTGGTGACGCTGGGTATCGAAAACTTTCTGACCCTTTATGGACAGATCAATATCGGACACGCGGCCGTTATTGGCTTAACGACACAAACAGGCGTTTTACTGATTCGCTACCCCTTTAAGAATACCTATATCGGTACGATTTTTTCAGATTCTCCTCTCTTCAGGAAATACCTAAAAGTACAAAATACAGGGATAGCCAGCTCCGTTTCCCGGTTTGATAAAATCGAACGCATTTATGCCTATGAGAAAAACAGCCGCTACGGACTGGTCACGACGGTGGCGGTCAGCGCGGATGAAGCCCTTTCCCCCTGGCGCAAGCAGGCGATTCAGCTTGCCTTACTTATTTTCGTTTTTACCGCGATACTCATCGTGGCGTCTTATTTCCTGTATTCCGACTTATCCAGAAAAACACGGGATAACAAAGCGCTAAAGATTATTGCCTCGGAGGATGCCCTGACCGGGCTTTATAACCGACGTATTTTCGATGAAAAAATTCTCTCCGACATCGCGACGTGTGCGGCAGAGGACGCGCCGATTTCGCTCCTCCTCGTGGATGTGGACTACTTCAAAAAGTACAACGATAACTATGGTCACCCGGAAGGGGACAGGTGTCTGGCATTACTGGGAAACTGCCTCAGGGAAAGCCTCACTCGCGACAACCAGCTTGTGGCGCGATATGGCGGGGAGGAGTTTGCATTGATATTGCCTGAATCGGATATCCAGGAGGCGCTCCGCCTTGCACAGACGATTATTCGCAATGTCTTCTCTCTCCACATTGAACACGCGTTCAGTCCTTTCGGGCGGGTCACGGTGAGTGTAGGCATATCTACTGCGCGTGCTGTCGACATCGCGGGCAGTCAGCAGAATATTATTATTGCCGCGGACCAGGCGCTCTATCAGGCAAAACGCGGAGGCCGTAACCGGCACGCTTTTGTTGGGGTATAACCCAAAAAAAAGCCCACGAAAGCGTGGGCAAGAAATACTGGAAGCAATGTGAGCAATGTCGTACTGAATACCTGAGTATTTCTCTCAACTATTCAGTGTTGAGAAAGATAATCTTTCTCAACAAAAGATGCAACCCCACATTTCCTGGGGAAGGGCATTTTGATGGCAAAATGCGCATCCGGTCAGTGTGAGGCTTATCACAAATTTCCTTTCTCAAATCCTGTGCTATCCTTTTTTGTGTCGTTGATTTAATGACAAAAACCATACAGAGAGGAAAGTTATGGGAATTTTATCCTGGATTATCTTTGGGCTTATTGCGGGTATTCTGGCGAAGTGGATCATGCCGGGCAAAGATGGCGGTGGGTTTATCGTCACCGTAATACTGGGTATTGTCGGCGCGGTAGTCGGCGGCTGGATCAGTACGCTGTTCGGCTTCGGGAAAGTAGATGGCTTTAACTTCGGCAGCTTTGCGGTTGCGGTGATCGGCGCGCTGGTTGTGCTGTTTATCTACAGAAAGATCAAAAGCTAAAACTGAAGCGTTAAAAAAGGCTGCCGGATGGCGGCCTTTTTACATCACGGGTTCACCACCAGCCAAGCTGCGTGCCAGCAAAGGCCACAATGGCGATGATTAACATAATGAGCGTGGTTTTTCTCATTTATGCCCCCGGTGCAGCGTAACCACCGACAAAAAACCACGCCAGAAACACGACCGCCGTTATAAAAATAACGACAGGGAAGAGGATCCCTATTCTCATATCATCACCTTTTTCTTTTTATAACGCCGTAGAGTGTACGGGGTTAATCCATCGCGAGAAAGCGTGTTTTGCTTTTTCCTTTCTTATCCTGATACATCGCCACATCAGCAGCACGTAATGCGCTGTCTGGATCGGTTACGTCTGGGTCCACTTCGATGACGCCGAGGCTGGCTCCCGGATAAATAAGGTTAATGTTACCCAGCCAGTATTCCCCTGCAATGCGGGCGCTGAAGCGCGCTTTAAGCTGATTCATGTGCTCCTCATTGTCGACATGACTCAGAGAGGCCACCAGAAATTCATCGCCGCCCAGCCGACCAATGATATCGTCCTGCTGTTTTTCTGCGGTCAAACGCTTGCCCACTTCAATCAGGAACTGGTCGCCTGCTTCATGCCCATACCGATCGTTAATCAATTTAAAATCGTCCAGGTCGATAAACGCAATGATGGCGTTACGTTTCAGGTGTCGAGCCAGGGAAAACAGAGTAGTCAGATCCTCAAAGATGGCGCGACGGTTGGGCAGGCCGGTAAGGGCATCGGTATAAGAGTGTGCGATGAGCGCCGCGTTGGCTTCCCGAAGCTGGTTCACCAGAGATTCTTTCTGAATGTACTGACCAATCAACCCGGCGAATAATTTTAACATCTGTTCACCGCGCTCGCTGAGCGGCTTTTTAGCCGTGCTGGTGGCGCAAAGCGTACCGTAAAGCGAGCCATCGGCGAGATGAACCGGAATGCTCATGTAAGTGGTAATACCGAGAGCTTTCGCCGCTTCGCACTCCGGCCAGCGCTCGGGGACATCGTTACTGAAGATGGTGTCGCTATCCAGCGCGCGCTTACACAGCGTTTCATCCCAGGGCACGCTCAGCCCCTCCGGGATCGTCATCTGCTTACTGTTTCGGGCATAAAGGATATGCTGCAGCCGCGCCTGGATATCCACCTTCGTCAGGTAAGTCGACTCCATATCGGTGACGATTTCCAGCATCTCCAGCAGCTGACGAACGAGACTTTCAAGGGATTGCTCAGTAACGAGGGTTTCTGAAACACGGGCAAGGATAATATCCGACATGACGTAGAAAGACTCCCAGGCAGAAGACGTCTGCATCTGCATGTTATGCTGAATTATTAGGCTTCAGGCATAGTAAAACATGAATGCAGAAAATTTTATATATGGAGAAAGCGGCGCTGAGCCGTTACCCTTAGGCAAAGATGATGTCACAAGGATCGATGCGATGAGATTTCTGCTTCTGGCGCTGACGCTTCCCCTGGCCGCCTGTACCGCAAAAACAACCCCACCCGATGCGCCCAAACCGCCACAGGCCGTAGGTATGGCGAACCCGGCTTCCGTTTACTGTCTGGAAAAGGGCGGGGAACAGATCCCGATTCAAAGCCCGCAGGGTGTTCGTACCGAGTGCAAGCTGCCGGGTGGTGAAGTGATCGACGAATGGACGCTCTATCGTCGCGATCATCCGCAACCCACCAGGTGACAGAAGGGCAGGTCCTGCGATACACTTCTCTTTAGGATTATTCTTAGCCAGTATCTGGCTACTGTTACCGCGAGAGAAGTATGTTTCAGCTTAAACCGGGCAGCATGGCGATGATCATCGGTGCCCGCACGGCGTCTGGCCGTCGCAATATTGGTAAATCTGTTGAGTTGTTTGGTCTTTGCCAGCCTGGCCTGCGTTTTGTAAACCCGGTTAACGGCGTGATGACGCAATTACCCGCAAGTGCGGATCGTGCGCTTTGGCTGGTCACCGGAGACGTCTACGCCTTTGACAATCAGCACGGCTTTGCGTTTGTTCGCGCCGAACATCTGATGCCGCTCACCCCTGATCAAGCCCCGCAAATGCTGGATGAGCTGACAATCAGCTGATCACAAATGGCGTAGCCAGTCGGCTAAAACCAGGGCGTGATTCTGTTCCGTGTTTTTCGCGCCATAGAGGAGGGTGAGAGTCTGCTTGTGTGCCAGCGCCGCAAGACGCCTTCCCTCGTCCTTATGCTGCGCCAGTTCTTCCTGATAGGCTTTACTGAAAGTCGCAAAATCAATAGCTTCGCTATGATACTCCTGACGTAATGCGTTCGATGGCGCGAGTGTTTTACACCATTCGTCATGGGCGAGGTCCGTTTTTTTAACCCCGCGCGGCCAGAGTCTGTCCACCAGCACCCGATAGCCATCGTCCGGGCTTGCCTGCTCATAGACGCGTTTGCACTGAATCATAATTCCACCCTCCCAATTTAAGGTATTGTGATAATTGCAGAAGATCGGTAGTCTGAGGTTCCTTATGTTATCTGATAATACTCTGGCATAAGGAACCTTTCATGGAACACCTCCCGGTTAAAACGACGCTCCGCATTGCGCTGGTTGGCGATTACAATCCTGATGTTATTGCACACAAGGCGATCCCGCTGGCCATTGACGATGCTGCGGCCGTTCTTGACCTCACCGCCGATTACGACTGGCTTGCTACCCCGGAATTAACCAGTTCTGAGGATCTGGTGGGCTACGATGCCATCTGGCTGGTTCCTGCGAGCCCCTATAAAAACACAGAGGCCGCCTTTATCGCCGCACGCTACGCCCGTGAAAACAGTATTCCGTTCCTGGGGACCTGCGGTGGGTTCCAGCATGCGCTGATTGAGTATGCCCGTAACGTGCTGGGCTGGCACGATGCGGCACATGCTGAGACGGATACCGAAGGCACTATGGTGATTGCGCCGCTGACCTGCTCGCTGGTGGAAATATCCGATGCCATTGAACTGCGCAGCAATACGCTGATCGCCAAAGCCTACGGCAAACCCGAAATTGAAGAGGGATATCACTGCAACTATGGTGTGTCGCCGGAATTTGCTCAGGCGCTGGAGAGCGGTGATATGCGCGTGACGGGCTGGGACGAACAGGGGGAAATCCGTGCGGCGGAGCTGATAACCCACCCGTTCTTTGTGATCACTTTGTTCCAGCACGAGCGTGCTGCGCTGGAAGGACGTCCGGTGGTTCTCGTAAAGGCAATGCTTCGCGCGGCGCGGGGCTAAAACAGGGCAGACCCGATGGTCTGCCTTCGTGTTTAGCGGGGCGCGATTTCCCGGTCGCGCCCGGCAAGTATCCCGCAGACGGCCATGACGATCGCGGCCAGCGCACAGGCGAGAAGGGGGATGCGCCAGTCTCCTACCGAATCGTGTATTTTACCCATCAGCGGCGGTCCGCAGGCAGCGAGCAGGTAGCCGATAGACTGTGCCATACCGGACAATGCCGCCGCCTGATGCGCAGAGCTCGCGCGCAGACCGATAAACGTCAGGCCGAGGATCATCGTTGCCCCGGAGCCAAAGCCAAACACCAGCGTCCACATCACCGCCATATCCGGCATAAACCACAATCCCGCTGCGCTTACCGCGCACATCAGCGCCACTGCACCGGCGATCGTCCGCTGATCTTTCAGCCGATGGAGGATCAGCGGAACGGCAAGTCCCGGCACGGCTGTCGCCAGCTGTAAAAGACCATGCACCGAACCTGCCTGCGCCTCGCTGTAGCCGTGGCTAAGCAGTATCGCCGGCAGCCAGCCGATGATGACGTAATAGATAAGAGAGTTAATCCCCAGAAAGAGCGTCACCTGCCAGGCGAGAGCAGAACGCCAGATTGCGCGGTTATGTAACGCGCCTGCGCCTGTTACCGTCGCAACATGTTTCTGACGCCACTGCGGCAGCCAGAGCAGCAAGGCGAGCAGCGGAAACACCATCAGCATCAGCAGCGCGCCCTGCCAGCCCGCATGACCCTGGGCCAGCGGCACGATTAGCGCCGAGCCTAATGCGGCGGCTGCCCCCATCGTCAGGGAATAGGCACCGGTGAGTTTCGCCACCTGGCCCGGAAAGTCACGTTTAATTAAACCCGGTAACAGCACGTTCCCAAGCGCGATCCCGCAGCCAATCACTGCCGTGCCGATGAAAAGCAGGGCAGCGGAAGGCAGGGAGCGAATGGCTATCCCGGCGCAAATCAGCAACAGGGCGATAAACAGGCTACGCTCCATGCCAATACGTCGGGCCAGACCTGCGGCGAGCGGGGAGATCAGGGCAAAAGCCAACAGGGGCAGGGTGGTCAGCAGACCGGTTTGCGCCGTGCTTAAGCCATAATCAAGGCGAAGGGTATCCAGCAGCGGGGCTGCGCCGGTAAAGGTGACGCGAAGCGTGGTGGCGATCATCAGGATGCCTGCAATCAACAGCGCGCCGTGTTTTCCTGAGGTGCGAATAGCAGTAGTCATTATGTTCTCATACGTTCAAGCGAGCGCACACAATACCGATTTTCCCGGCGGTTGAAATCAGGCTAAAATGACAGTTTATCGCTAAAATCGGACAACATGATGATTGGACTGGGACTGGACGGCTACGATCCTGATAGCCAGCATGATGCGGCCGTCGCCTTTCGCATCCGTGTGGTGGCGGAGGAACAATATATTCCCCTGCATCATCACCGCAAGGGACAGCTGATTCTGGCGCTTGGCGGCGCGATTACCTGTGAAGTGGAAAATGCCATGTTGATGGTACCGCCCCAGTACGCGGTCTGGATCCCCGGGCAGATGCCGCACAGTAACAGGGCCACGCCGGGGGCGCAGCTCTGCTTTTTGTTCATTGAGCCCGGTGCCGCCAGTCTGCCCGACCGCTGTTGTACGCTGAAAATGTCCCCTCTGGTGCGGGAGCTCATTTTATCTCTGGCAGAAAAATCGCAGGCACAGCTTCAGCTTGCGGCCACATGCCGACTGGTCGATGTCCTGTTTGATGAACTGCCGCTCCAGCGTCAGGAGCATTTACAGTTACCCGTCTCGCCCCATCCAAAAATCCGGCTGATGAGCGAGAAGATGGCGGAAGAGCCCGCGGCCTGGCAGACGCTGGCACAATGGGCAAGCCACTTCGCCATGAGCGAACGCAACCTGGCGCGACTGGTGGTAAAAGAGACCGGATTAAGCTTTCGTCGCTGGCGTCACCAGCTGCAACTTATTGTGGCGTTACAGCATTTGATCGGCGGGAAATCGGTACAGCAGGTGGCGCAGTCACTGGGTTATGACTCGACCACCGCGTTTATTACCATGTTTAAGAAGGGGCTGGGTCAGACGCCAGCGCGTTACATGGCCAGCCTGACTACGACTTCCCGATAAACAGGGAGACCAGCCCGGCTGCAATCAGCGGGCCCACCGGCACGCCGCGAAAGAGCGCTACGCCCAGCACCGTGCCCACCAGCAGACCCGCAACCAGCGAAGGCTGGCTGCTCATCAGCGTAACGCCGCGCCCCCCGAGCCATGAGACAAAAACACCTACCGCGATAGCCACCAGCGATTTCCAGTTGACAAACGAGTGCAGCAGCGTTGAGGCGGGAAGCGTACCGCTGGCGATGGGCGCCATCACCCCGATGGTTAAAATGATTATCCCGATGGTGAGGCCTTGCTTTTCTATCCACGGGAAAAAGGTATTTAACGGCGTGACGCGAACGATAATCAGCACCAGAATCGAGATGGCGACGGTGGTGTTATGACTGATAAAACCCAGCGCGGCGAGTGCCAGGAGAATGAGCAGAGTAGGGTCAAACATAGGGAATCCTTGCCAAAATAATCGTCCTGCTTACTGTACGCGGAAAAAGGGCGGAGAACAGTTTTAAAAAGATTTTACCGCTGTCATAACCTTGTCATTTACGCGGTTTAAAACGAAGGCAGATATCGCAAAGGGGTCGCTATCATGAACGATCACATGTTTGTTGAAACGCTGATTATCTCCTCATCGTTTTTCGCCATTGCCGCGATTCTCGTCGCCTCCGTGCTGTTGCTGGAGAGAAAAGGCTGACAGTCAGCCTTCACGATTAGACTTTATGGAAAGTCACCAGCTCAGGACGGGCGATGCGCAGGTAATCCTGGGTATCCATGATCACGGATTTTTTCAGCAGGCCGGCGTTAAACGCGATTTCGTCGAAACGCTCGAACAGCAGCGGGTCGGCGACCAGCGTCAGATCGGGGTGGAAACTAAAAGGCGGAATAGCGCCGAATACGCAGGCGGTAAGGGTACTTACCTCGGCCGGGCTGGCGAGGGAGGCTTTAAGCCCGCCGAAATGGCTGGCAAGCCGGCTCAGGTCGGCCTGCAGATCGGCGGCCAGGATCGCCAGAACATGCTTTTTAACACCGTTTCCCTTCACTTTGCAGACCAGGGCTTTTGCGCCCTGACGCAGATCGGTCCCGCGTATTTCACTTACCGCTTCACATTTCCCGACCGCCTCGTGCTCCATAACCCGAAAACGTGCGCCTTGCCCGGTGAGTAAGGTTATCAGTTGCTGGTGGGTTCCTGTCCCCATAACGTCGTCAGTCATCGCGATTTTCCCGGTGATAATCCAGTATGCAGATGGCTACATTAGCACGAGAAGAACGGCGTCGAAAGAAAACAGCCAGCGCGTTCGCTGGCTGTGAGATTATGCGTTGCTGTTAGCAGACTGCTTGTGGAAGAGCTCCCTGAACACCGGATAAATATCATCCTGGTCACGGATATGTTGCATGGCAAAATTATCAAACATCGATTGCAGATGTTCATATTCCCGCCACAGGGTCTGATGCGCGCGACGGGTAATTTCGATATAGCTGTAGTAACGCACCACCGGCAGAATTTTCTTCGCCAAGATGTCGTGACACAGCGGTGAGTCGTCGGCCCAGTTATCACCATCGGACGCCTGCGCGGCATAGATATTCCATTGCGCCGGGTCGTAACGCTCTTTCACGACTTCATCCATCAGCTTCAGCGCGCTGGAGACGATGGTGCCGCCGGTCTCCTGCGAGTAGAAGAACTCATGCTCGTCGACCTCTTTAGCCTGCGTATGGTGGCGAATATAGACCACTTCCACGTTCTTATAGGTTCTGCTCAGGAACAGGTAGAGCAGGATATAAAAACGCTTCGCCATATCCTTTGTGGCCTGGTCCATGGAGCCGGAGACGTCCATCAGACAGAACATCACTGCCTGGCTGGAGGGCTCTGGGCGTTTTTCATAATTCTTGTAACGCAGGTCGAACGTGTCGATAAACGGAACGCGATCGATCTTCGCTCTTAGCTCGGCAATTTCTTTGCGCAGGCGCTCCTCTTCCAGCAGTTGCGCCGGCTCCGTGTTTTCCACGACCTTCAGGCTACTCTCAAGTTCGCGCAGTTCACGACGTTTGCCTGCCGTCATGGCCGTGCGCCGCGCCAGCGAATTCTGCAACGAACGCACAACGCTGATGTTGGCGGGAACGCCGTTGGCGGTATAGCCCGCGCGATGGGTTTTGTACTCGTTAAGCTGACGATGCTGATTCTTTTTCAGATTCGGCAGCGCCAGGTCCTCAAACAGCAGGTCGAGGTATTCATCTTTTGAAATCTGGAAAACGAACTCATCCTGACCTTCACCGTCCTGGCTGGCCTGTCCCTGACCGCTTCCTGAACCACCGCCGCCGCCCTGAGGACGCTCAATTCTGTCGTTCTGAACGAAGTGGTCATTACCTGGGTGTACGCGATGGCGCAGACCGCCTCGCCCCTGATGAAACATCGGTTCGCTGATGTCATCGGTGGGGATGGAAACAGACTCGCCGCTGTCGACGTCGGTCACCGAGCGTTTGTTGATGGCCTCGGAGATCGACTGTTTAATTTGCGCTTTGTAACGGCGCAAGAAGCGCTGGCGGTTCACCGTGCTCTTGTTTTTGCCGTTAAGACGCCGGTCAATAAACCAGGTCATATACCCCCCGTACTGCATTTGCCAACTTGCGTTTTTGTTGGCCCGGCAGGCGCTAGCGCTGCCGGGCACTTGTTTTAGGACGATTTACGCACGCGCAGATACCATTCGCAGAGCAGGCGAACCTGTTTGCGGGTGTAGCCTTTTTCCATCATACGGTCGACAAAATCGTCGTGTTTTTTCTGCTCATCGGTTGAGGTTTTGGTGTTGAACGAGATAACCGGCAGCAGCTCTTCGGTATTCGAGAACATTTTCTTCTCAATCACGGTGCGCAGTTTCTCGTAGCTGGTCCAGTTCGGATTGCGTCCGTTGTTATGCGCTCTGGCGCGCAGGACGAAGTTCACAATCTCATTACGGAAGTCTTTCGGGTTGCTGATCCCGGCAGGCTTCTCGATTTTTTCCAGTTCCGCGTTCAGGGATTCACGGTCAAACAGCTGGCCGGTATCCGGGTCGCGGTACTCCTGATCCTGGATCCAGAAGTCAGCGTAGGTGACATAACGGTCGAAAATATTCTGTCCGTACTCCGAATAGGATTCCAGGTAGGCTGTCTGGATCTCTTTGCCAATGAACTCGGCGTATTTCGGAATCAGGTAGCCTTTCAGGAACTCAAGATAGCGTTCAGCCTGCTCCTGCGGGAACTGCTCGCGTTCAATCTGCTGCTCCAGCACGTAGAACAAGTGAACCGGGTTGGCCGCCACTTCCGCATGGTCGAAGTTAAAGACGCGGGAGAGGATCTTAAACGCGAAACGGGTGGACAGGCCGTTCATCCCTTCATCGACCCCGGCGTAATCACGATACTCCTGATAGGATTTCGCTTTCGGGTCGGTGTCTTTCAGGCTTTCGCCATCATAGACGCGCATTTTTGAGTAGATGCTGGAGTTTTCCGGCTCTTTCAAACGCGAAAGGATAGAGAAGCGCGACAACGTTTCAAGCGTGCCTGGCGCGCAGGGAGCGTGCACCAGCTCACTGTGGTTGAGCAGTTTCTCGTAAATCTTGATCTCTTCGGAGATCCGCAGGCAATAAGGCACCTTGACGATGTACACGCGGTCAAGGAAAGCCTCATTGTTTTTATTATTACGGAAGGTCACCCATTCGGATTCGTTCGAGTGGGCGAGGATTATCCCGTTAAACGGCAGGGCGGAGATACCTTCCGTCCCGTTATAGTTCCCTTCCTGGGTCGCCGTCAGCAGAGGATGCAGCACTTTAATTGGTGCTTTAAACATCTCCACGAATTCCATAATCCCCTGGTTGGCGCGGCACAGCGCACCGGAATAGCCGTAGGCATCCGGGTCATTTTGTGCGAAGTTTTCCAGCTTACGGATATCAACTTTACCCACCAGCGCCGAGATATCCTGGTTGTTCTCATCACCCGGTTCCGTTTTGGCGATGGCGATCTGCTCAAGGATAGACGGCCACACTTTCACCACGCGGAATTTGGTGATATCGCCCCCAAACTCATGCAGGCGTTTTGCCGCCCACGGCGACATGATGGTGCCGAGGTAGCGGCGCGGAATGCCAAACTCTTTATCCAGAATTTGCGCATCTTCCTGTGGATTAAACAGGCACAGCGGATGGTCGTTCACCGGGCTGCGTTCGCCATTAGCGCTCAACACATAAATCGGCACGCGCTGCATCAGCGACTTCAGGCGTTCAGCCAGCGAGGATTTACCGCCACCGACCGGGCCGAGTAAATAGAGGATCTGTTTCTTCTCTTCCAGACCCTGAGCGGCATGCTTCAGATAGGAGACAATCTGTTCAATGGCATCTTCCATGCCGTAGAACTCTTCGAACGCCGGATATCGGGCGACCACCCGATTCGAAAATAGACGGGAAAGCCGTGGCTCCAGGGCAGTATCAACCATGTTTGGCTCACCAATAGCCATCAATAGCCGTTCTGCCGCATTGGCATAGGCACTGCGATCTTGCCGACAAATGGTAAGAAACTCCTGCAGTGTGAACTCTTCGTCCTTGGCAGCTTCATAGCGCTGGCGATAGTGATCGAATATATTCATGGCATGCCGTCCTTTCGTTTTTTAGCACAGGATAAGAGCCGTTCGTATGAGTAGTGGAGGCTCCCGGAAGAGAATCTCTCGCACCTCACTGCCAGAGCAGCAACCTGTGTGCCAGGTCAGAGGCTAAGAACCGCAGGGCGTTCAGGAAAACTCTTCTTAAAATTAAGCGTAGATGGCATTTGCCAAACTTGCATGCTGAGAAAATCTAATTTCAATGACATATCAATAACTCATCCAAAAATTTCCACCTGGGTTATAAGGCTTAAGCACGTTTTTCATTCAGTGGTCATATAAATGAAAGCGTGCTGTCATCTGAAAAGTGAAAAATAACGGGTTAATCAGACTGATTAGCAGGCAAAAAATTTTGGGTTGTACGGGAATGGCGGTTACACTTCTCCCGCTGATTATTTGACTACAGGAAAGAATGGATTGTGACCAAACTCAAACTTCTGGCATTGGGCATCCTTGCCGCGACCGCAGTTAGCACCGCTCAGGCGGAAAGTCAGTGGACGGTTGGCGCGGGTGTTGGCGTCATTAACAGCCCATACAAACAGTATGATCGTGACGTATATCCTGTTCCCGTTATCACCTATGAAGGCGAGAACGTCTGGTTCCGCGGTCTCGGCGGCGGCTACTATCTCTGGAACGACACGGCCGACAAGCTCTCGATCATGGCCTACTACGATCCAACGCACTTCAAGCCGGGAGACAGCGACAGCCACGCGCTTCGCCAGCTCGATAAGCGCAAAAGTAGCATGATGGCCGGGCTTTCATACGTGCATAACACCGAGTATGGCTTCCTGCGTACTGCTCTGGCAGGTGATACGCTGGACAACAGCAACGGCTTTATCTGGGATCTGGCATGGCTGTACCGTTATACCAACGGCGGGCTCACCCTGACGCCGGGCATCGGTGTGCAGTACAACAGTGAAAACTACAACGACTACTATTACGGCGTCTCTAAAAACGAGTCTCGCCGCAGTGGTCTGAAAAGCTACAGCGCAGATGATGGCTGGGATCCCTACCTGGAGCTGACCGCGAGCTATAACTTCCTTGGCGACTGGAGCGTCTACGGTACTGGCCGTTATGAGCGTCTAAGCGATGAAGTGAAAGATAGCCCGATGGTCGATAAGTCCTGGGCGGGTATCTTCTCTGTGGGTGTGACCTACAAGTTCTGATTGTGCATTAATTCAGTGCAATCATTGCATCAAAACGGGGCGCTTGCGCCCCGTTTGCTTTTTTGTGGTGCAGGGCGATTATCGCTTAACAATACGGATCGTCTGCCCTAAACGAGACGGTTTTTCTTCGCTCGCTTTCTGCGGCGTGGTGACGCAGGCTGTTTCTACACAAACGAATGTTTTGTAACCGTCATCAGGAATATCGGCCATGCTGACAGACAATGCCGGACCTGGGTTCCAGCCCACCACATTGCTGTGATGATGATGAACGACCTCAATGCCGCGATTCAGGGCACCATCGTGGATCACGCTGCAGGCTTCCGGGTGGAGATAGACGCGGTCGGTACGATCGGGGAAAGCCTGAACGCCGTCGCTCAGCTTGCCCTCTTTCGCATTATCAACTTTGTCGATAAAGGTATCGCCGAGGCCGCTCACCTTCACTGCGTTGATGTCACCCACGTTGAAGTAGGTGTGCAGGGCAGACGTGGTTTCGAACTCGCCGTGGGCTTCCAGCTCAATTTCGCAGGTTTTACCCAGCTTGAAACGGGCGTACAGGGTGAAATCATGCGGCCACAGGGCGCGGGTTTCATCATTCGCCTGCAGCTCAAAGGTCAGCACGGCACCGTTGTCATCTTCATTGTGCGCTTTCAGCGTCCACTGCTGGTTACGGGCAAAACCGTGAGACGGCAAACCCTGCTGTGTGGACGGGCCGAACCATGGCCAGCAGATGGGGACGCCGCCACGGATAGCAGCCCCTTTTTTGAACGAGGTGGCGTCGCTCAGCCACAGTCCTTCCTCTTCGCCCTCAGGCTTCCAGGAGAGCAGGTGGGCGCCATTCAGCGCCACGGAGGCTTTCACGCGCGGGTGGTCAACGACGATAACATCAGCGCCGTCAATCTGGCGGCGGGAGAGCACAGGGGTAAGTTGTTCGACTACCGGAAGTGCAAATATTTTATTAATCATTAAGCAATCCTCTGTCTAAAAAACAATAAAAAAGGCGACCGAAGTCGCCTTTTTGGATCAAACACTCATCTCAACTTATTTGGAGATGTGAGCGATCAGGTCCAGTACTTTGTTAGAGTAGCCAGTTTCGTTGTCGTACCAGGAAACCAGTTTCACGAAGTTGTCGTTCAGTGCGATACCAGCTTTAGCATCGAACACGGAAGTGCACACTTCGCCGTTGAAATCAGTAGATACAACGTCGTCTTCGGTGTAACCCAGAACGCCTTTCATTGCGCCTTCGGAAGCAGCTTTGATTGCTTTCTTAATTTCTTCATAAGAAGCAGCTTTTTCCAGACGAACGGTCAGGTCAACAACGGATACGTTAGGCGTTGGAACGCGGAACGCCATACCAGTCAGTTTGCCATTCAGTTCTGGCAGTACTTTACCTACAGCTTTAGCAGCACCGGTAGAGGATGGGATGATGTTCTGAGCCGCGCCACGGCCGCCGCGCCAGTCTTTGTGAGACGGGCCGTCAACGGTTTTCTGAGTAGCGGTGGTAGCGTGAACGGTAGTCATCAGACCTTCGATGATGCCGAAGTTGTCGTTGATAACTTTAGCCAGCGGTGCCAGGCAGTTGGTGGTGCAGGATGCGTTGGAAACGATGTCCTGGCCAGCGTAAGTTTCGAAGTTTGCACCACGAACGAACATTGGGGTGTTGTCTTTAGAAGGACCAGTCAGAACAACTTTCTTCGCGCCTGCAGTGATGTGTTTACGTGCAGTTTCGTCGGTCAGGAAGATACCGGTAGCTTCAGCTACAACATCAACACCGATTTCGTTCCATTTCAGGTTAGCTGGGTCTTTCTCAGCAGTAACGCGGATGGTTTTGCCGTTAACAACCAGGTGGCCGTCTTTCACTTCAACGGTGCCGTCGAAACGACCGTGAGTTGAGTCGTACTTCAGCATGTACGCCATGTATTCAGCGTCCAGGAGATCGTTGATACCAACGATTTCGATGTCAGAACGTTTCTGAGCAGCACGGAAAACAATACGGCCGATACGGCCAAAACCGTTGATACCTACTTTGATAGTCATATATTCCACCAGCTATTTGTTAGTGAATAAAAGGTTGCCTGTAAAATTACAAAAACCTTACGCAGCGTCAAGCGGAATCGTGTCAATCATTGCGACAAATCAATCCTGTGACTAACGTTTGTGCGACTGACTCGCCTCACTTTCCCTTTGAGCTTGCAACCACATGGGGGCTGCGCCCGGAATTTTAAAGTCCTCGCAGGATAAAAATGTGAACATGATCACAATTGCCTGACCGCCTTTTCGCGACACATAAGTTTAGAACAAAAGTGCACGCAAGGGTGTTAATGTTTTGTTAGAATCCGGGTTAAAAGATGTCTGTTTCTACAGCGAGATGTAAGCATATGTCGAACCAACGTAACCCTGACGATTTGAAAAAAAACCTCACAGAAATGCAGTTTTACGTGACGCAGAACCACGGCACGGAACCGCCATTCACCGGGCGTTTACTGCACAACAAGCGAGACGGCGTCTATCACTGTCTGGTCTGTGATGCCCCGCTGTTTAACTCACAAACGAAATTCGATTCCGGCTGCGGCTGGCCGAGCTTTTACGAGCCGGTGAGCGATGAGGCCATCCGCTATCTGACTGACACCTCGCACGGCATGGTGCGCACGGAAATCCGTTGCGGGACCTGCGATGCACATCTGGGGCACGTCTTCCCGGATGGTCCACAGCCAACGGGGGAGCGTTTCTGCGTCAATTCGGCCTCCATGAGCTTCACGGATGATGAAAACGGCGACCAGATCAAGGGTTGAAAAAACGATTCAGCAAATTATTCCTTTGAAAGGGAGAGATCGTGAATATTGATGACATGATTAACGGGATGACCCAGGACGTTTATCAGCGTCTGGTCACCGCCGTTGAGCTGGGAAAATGGCCGGATGGCGTGGCGCTTACCCCTGAGCAAAAAGAGAACAGTTTGCAGCTGGTGATGCTGTGGCAGGCGCGCAACAATACTGATGCGCAGCACATGACGATCGATACCAACGGGCAGATGGTGATGAAGAGCAAGCGAGAGCTGAAAGAAGATTTTGGCATCACGCCGAAGCCAATTGCGACGCTGAAAATGCAATAACCGTGCGGGCTGATGCCTTCATCCAACCCTCTCCCACGGGGAGAGGGCTTGAATGCGTCGCTACTTTTGCGGGATCCCTAATGACTCTGCCAGCTGCTTCGCTAACTGGTTGTTATCGTCCGCTCCATACTCCCAGAACATCGCCCCGGCGAGACCTTTCTGTTTAATGTAGTCCGCTTTGATCGCCACGGAACGTGGGTTCTCATACGAAATCGCAAAGAGCGCCTTGCCGTCAGCTGCTTCCACGGAGAGCCACGGCACTTTCGCCTGGTCGTCCCAGTGCTCGGTAAAACGCTTCTGCGGATCGTTCAGCAGCTTTTTCACGATATCGTTGTACTTCACGTAGGTATCTTTGGACAGGTCATAGCCGAGCGACCTGAACAAGCCGAGCTCCTGCGGTCCAAAGTAGGGCTGGGTGACCGGATTTTTTTGTGCGTCCGGCTTGCTCCAGTCGATACCCGGCTCAACGGCGCGTTTCGGTACGCGACCGTAAAACCCGATCCCGAGGTTCATCTGCTGTGGTTTCAGTCCCGCGGCCAGATAGTTATTTACCACAAAGTCCACGCTGTATTTATCGGCAGCAGCCACCGTCGGCCAGGCGCTGGAATCATAGAGGTTGGCGTTAAAATACTGGGTACCATACGCCATGTCGTAGGTCATCAGGTTGATGTAGTCGAGCAGGGGAGCGATGGCTTTGACATCCACCCAGCTTTTCGGACTTTCCGCATTGGCGCCTACCGCAATGGTCACCAGCTTTTTCTGCCCGAATGCGTCGCGCATCTCTTTCAGCAGCGCGGTGAAGTTGTCCCTGTCGGCTGGCGTGCTGGCAACCAGTCCCCACGCGCCGTTGACCGGGTACTCCCAGTCGAGATCAATCCCGTCCAGACCGTATTTGTCGACAACCTCCTGAGCGGATCGGATAAACACCGCACGACTCTCTTTGGTGGCCGCTGCGCCAGAGAAACCACGCGCACCCCAGCCGCCAACAGAGAGCAGCACTTTAAGGTGCGGGTTTTGTTTACGCAGAGTGGGGATTAAGGCCAGATCGGATGCCACTTTGGGCGAAAGCCAGATCTGATGCAGTTTCGTCGGATCTTTCAGCGCGGCGTTGGTTTCGTCTTTCTCGTCGTTGTAGACCAGACCAAACGAATAGTTCAGGTGGGTGATCTGGCGGACATCCAGTTTATTAATGTCGCCACCCGGTCCGGCGGTGACATCGCCACCCCCGTTGAAATAGCCGACGGACATCAGGGGCGCAGCGGAAGCCAGTGACGCGCAAAGCAAGGGTAATGCTGCCAGCAAGGGCAAACGTTTCATATAATTTCCTCTTTGACTTAATAAAAATAACCACGCCACAGAAAAGGCGTGGCGAAAAAACAACCTGACGAGAATAGCATTGCCGCTTCGCTGAGGATGCGAGGGAGTTCACTTTATGGGGATTGGAGAAGAAATGCCGGGTGGCGCTGCGCTCCAGAGAAAGTAGGCCGGGTAAGGCGAAGCCGCCACCCGGCTTAAAAAACTACGCCTGCGTTTCCAGCCAGTCTGCCAGGGTATACAGCGTCGCGCCTTCGGCAGCCATCTCCATAAACGCCTGAGCACTGTCCTGAGGGTGAATGTTGACCCCGCGGCAGCCGTCGGTGATCACGCTGACGGTGTAGCCTGACTGGAGCGCGTCCAGTACGGTAAACTTCACGCAGTAATCTGTCGCCAGCCCCAGCACAATCAGCTCCGTGATTTCATGGTGGCGTAACCACGCGTCCAGCGCGGTCTTCTGACGATGACCGTTATCAAAAAACGCGCTGTAGCTGTCTATTGTCGGGTTTTCACCCTTATGGAACACCGCGTCGATGGCTTTCTGATTCAGGAGCGGATGCAGCGCCGCGCCTTCCGTTTGCTGCACGCAATGATCCGGCCAGAAGGTTTGCGCCAGCCCGTCGAGTTCACCCTGAGTGAACGGTTCGACGTTGTGCTGGCTGGCAAAACTGCCGTGGTTAGCCGGGTGCCAGTCCTGGCTGGCGACCACCGCTTCACCGCGGGCTTTACACCAGTCAATCAGCGTATTCGCCACGTCAACGGTGCTGTCACCTTCGGCGACGGCCAGCGCGCCGCCGGCGCAGAAATCATTTTGCAAATCGACCAGTAGCAGGGCGCGTTGCGTCATGAGGCCTCCTTATTCGTCCGGGGTCAGTTCACCGCGCAGATTTTGCATCATGGCGTTGCGAATGGACTGAATGTCCAGATCCTGACTCAGTAAATAGTGAAGTTTAGTCAGCGTCGCCTCAACGGTCATATCGAAACCGCTGATGACGCCCGCATGTGCCAGCGCGTTGCCGGTGGCATAGCCACCCATATTCACTTTGCCGGACATACACTGGGTCAGGTTCACCACCACAATTCCGCGTTCGCTGGCTTCCTGAAGCTCTTTCAGAAACTCACCGTTCTGCGGGGCGTTGCCCACGCCGTAGGAGCGCAGGATCAGCGCTTTCACTGGCTGGCGCAGGAAGTTGCGGACCACGTCGGCGGAAATACCCGGGTAAATGGTAACCACACCGATGGGCTGCGGGGTAATCGGATGCACAATCAGCTCGCCAGCGGTATTCGGTGCAGGCGGCGTGCCCAGACGACGGATATGAATCCCCGCTTCCAGCAGCGGCTGCAGGTTCGGTGAGGCGAAGGCGTCAAAACCATCGGCATGGGCTTTCGTCGTGCGGTTGCCGCGATACAGACGGTTGTTGAAGAACAGCGAGACTTCGTTAATCGGGTAATTTGCCGCCACGTACAGGGAGTTCAGCAGGTTGATCTGCCCGTCGGAGCGTAACTCCGCCAGCGGAATTTGCGACCCGGTGACGATAACCGGCTTGCTCAGGTTCTCCAGCATGAAGGAGAGCGCCGAGGCCGTGAACGCCATGGTGTCGGTACCATGCAGGATCACGAAGCCGTCGTACTGGTCGTAATGCGCTTTAATGTCATCCGCGATGTGCTGCCAGTCTTCTGGCGTCATGTCGGAGGAGTCCATCAGCGGCTCGTATTCATGGATGGTAAAGTCAGGCATTTCCGGACGGTGGAACTCAGGCATCAACGCAAGCTGACGCTGAAGGTGGCCGGAGACAGGAATATAGCCATTTTCAGAGCGCTGCATACCGATGGTACCGCCAGTGTAGGCTACATAAATCGATTTCTTCTGCATGGTAGTGAGTTCTTGTTCTTCAAAAGAAAAAAATCCCCTCTTCGCGGGAAGAGGGGACGGTTTTTAACGGACGTTCGCGCAGGTCAGGCAAAACGCGTAACGACTTTGTGGATCGTTAAAGGCCGCGAGCTTATCGCTTTCCGTCTTCATCGCTTTCGCTGCCGTGGCAACCGGCGCAGGCAGGTAAGCCTGCAGCGCCTCCGGCAGCATGGCGCGAACGGAGACAGACATGCTGTCCATCACCATATCGAAGAATGACGGCTCATCCTGATAATACTCAATGTGCCATTGCTTGAGCTTCGCCAGGTCGGCCGCTTTCTTCACGGCGTCGTCAAAGTCACCCAGACTGTCCACAAGTCCGTTGTTCTTCGCGTCCTGACCGGTCCAGACGTGGCCCTGAGCAATCTGGTCAATCTGTTCTGGCGTCTTTTTACGCGAGTCAGCCACCAGCGTAATAAAGCGCTTATACCCGTTCTCAATGCTCAGCTGCATCATCTCCGACACTTCCGGCGGCAGGGATTTTGTTATCGACACATCTGCCAGCGGCGACGTAGAAACACCGTCGGTGTGCACGCCCAGATAATCCAGACTGTTTTCCACAGTGTTAATCACCCCGAAGATGCCGATAGAGCCGGTCAGCGTGCTTGGGTTAGCCACAATGTAGTTGGCTGGCGTGGAGATCCAGTACCCACCTGATGCCGCCATTCCGCCCATGGAGACGACGACCGGTTTGCCCGCAGCGCGGGCCGCGGCCAGCTCAGCGCGGATCACTTCGGAGGCGCTCACGCTGCCGCCCGGGCTGTTTACGCGCAGAACAATGGCTTTCACTTTCGGGTCAAGGCGCGCGTCACGGATTTGCGACGCGGTGGTGTCACCGCCGACATTACCCGGGGTTTCCTGACCGTCCATGATGGCGCCGTTGGCAAACACCACGGCTACGCTGTCACCGCTCTCGTCCGGTTTTTTCGCAGCGTAGTCATACATACTGATCGCGCTGTAGTTTTTGTCCTCTTTGCTCCAGCCAAACTGTTTGGTCAGGGCTTTTTCGATATCTGCACTGGTACCCAGCGCATCAACGAGTTTATTGTCGAGGGCATATTTCGCGGTATCGCCGTCAACCTTACGCAGACCCTCCAGCACGCCACGTGCGCCCGGGAAGACCTGCTCAGCGGTAATTTGACGGTTAGCGGCCACGGTGCCCAGATAGTTCTGCCACAGCTCGCCAATCCAGCGGCTGTCCGCTTCACGGGCAGCAGGGGACATATCGTCGCGAATAAACGGCTCCACGGCTGATTTATAGGTGCCGACGCGGAAGACGTGGGTCGTCACTTTCAGCTTGTCGAGCAGCGATTTGTAGTACAGGCCGTTGGTGGCAAAGCCGTGCAGATCGACCGTCCCCTGCGGAGAGAGCCAGATCTTGTTGGCGAAGCTTGCCAGATAATATTGCCCCTGGCTGTAGCTGTCGCCCACGGCGATCACTGGCTTACCGCTGTCGCGGAATTCACGCAGCGCTTTACCGATGTACTGCATTGAAGGCTGGTCGCCTCCGGCAAAATCTTTCAGATCCAGTACGATCCCGGTGATATTTCGGTCGTCTTTGGCCTGACGGATAGTATCGACAATATCGAACAGGGAGTTTTCCTGCAGGCGGTCGGACGTCGCGCCAAACAGCTGACGGCCAATGACCCCCAGACGGTTGCTGGTGGACGGTTTATCCACGATGACGCCGGTGATATCGAGTAACAGCGCCCCGCGAGTTGAATGCTGCGCCTGATTCGCATTGCTGATATGCATCCAGATGCCTGCGCAAACCAGAACCAGCAGGATGAAGAAGATGTTCATCACCAGGTTGCGGACGAAGTTGAGCAGTCGCCACGTCCATTTAAAGAAACCGGCAAAGATTCGCCAAAGGGTTCGCATGTATTCTCCCTAACCAGAAAATGACTGTTTCCGTCGCCACTGGACGGTAATGTTGGGTTATCGTAATGACCCAACCGCCACTTGTCAGCAGGAATCGCCTGCCAGGCTGTAACAAAATCTGCGGCCGTGTTAATTTTGTGAGTAAATTTCAATAAAGGAGTTAACCAATGGACGCACTTGAACTGCTTGTTAACCGCCGCAGCGCGTCACGTCTGGCCGAACCTGCCCCGGCGGGCGAGCAGCTGGAAAACATTCTGCGTGCCGGGATGCGTGCCCCCGATCACGGCACGCTGCAGCCGTGGCACTTCTTTGTGATTGAAGGTGAAGGCCGCGATCGTTTCAGCCAGCTGCTGGAGCAGGGCGCGGTTGCCGTCGGGCAGGATGAGAAAGGTATCGATAAAGCGCGCAATGCGCCGTTCCGTGCGCCGATGATCATCGCCGTCGTGGCGAAATGTCAGGCTGGCCACAAAGTCCCGGTCTGGGAGCAGGAAATGTCTGCTGGCTGCGCGGTAATGGCGATGCAAATGGCCGCTGTCGCACAGGGGTTTAACGGTATCTGGCGTACCGGTCCGCTGACCGAGAGCCCGGTAGTCCGTGACGGTTTTGGCTGCGGTGAGCACGATAAAATTGTCGGTTTCCTCTACCTCGGTACGCCGCAGCTTAAAGCCTCCAGCACCATCAGCGTGCCGGACACTTCGCCTTTCGTCAGCCGTTTCTGATAACCCACGCTAAACTGTCTGGATTCTGAGCATCTGCCGCAGAATTCAGACAGTCATACTTACCTCTTTATGGAATGAGCGCTACCATAGCGCGATTGAGATGACAGGAGACGTCCATGAGCGAGCAAACCATTCGTTTAACGCAGTACAGCCACGGAGCCGGTTGCGGTTGTAAAATTTCCCCGAAAGTGCTGGAGACCATTCTGCACAGTGAACAGGCGAAGTTTGTCGACCCGAACCTGCTTGTCGGCAATGAAACGCGTGACGATGCTGCAGTTTATGACTTAGGTAACGGCACCAGCATTATCAGCACCACTGACTTCTTTATGCCGATTGTCGATAACCCCTTCGATTTCGGGCGCATTGCGGCCACCAACGCCATCAGTGATATCTTCGCGATGGGCGGTAAGCCGATTATGGCCATCGCCATTCTGGGCTGGCCAATTAATACCCTCGCGCCGGAAATTGCCCGCGACGTCATTGATGGCGGCCGTTTCGCCTGTCAGCAGGCGGGAATTGCGCTGGCCGGTGGTCACTCGATTGACGCGCCTGAACCTATTTTTGGCCTGGCCGTCACGGGCGTGGTGCCGACCGAGCGCGTGAAGCGCAACAGCACCGCGCAGGCGGGCTGCAAGCTGTTCCTCACCAAGCCGCTCGGCATTGGCGTACTCACGACCGCCGAGAAAAAATCCCTGCTGAAGCCGGAACACAAAGGTCTGGCAACGGAAGTGATGTGCCAGATGAACCTTGCGGGCGCGGCATTCGCCAATATCGACGGCGTAAAGGCGATGACCGATGTGACCGGTTTTGGTCTGCTGGGACACCTCTCCGAAGTGTGTCAGGGCGCGGGCGTGCAGGCACAGGTGTGGTATCAGGACGTGCCGAAACTGCCGGGCGTGGAAGAGTACATTGCGCAGGGCGCGGTGCCGGGCGGTACTCAGCGCAACTTTGCCAGCTACGGTCACCTGATGGGCGAGATGCCTGAAGAGTGGCGCAACCTGCTGTGCGATCCACAAACTTCCGGCGGCCTGCTGCTGGCGGTCACACCGGAAGGCGAAGCTGACGTTCAGGCAACGGCTGCCGAGTTTGGCATTACCCTTACGGCGATCGGCGAGCTGGTGACCGCACGCGGTGGCCGACCGATGATTGAGATCCGTTAATTCGATGCGGTTGTTTATTGCCGAAAAGCCGAGCCTGGCGCGCGCCATCGCCGACGTGTTGCCGAAGCCGCACCGCAAGGGCGACGGCTTTATCGAATGCGGTAACGGGCAGGTGGTGACCTGGTGTATTGGTCACCTGCTTGAGCAGGCGCAGCCGGACGTCTACGACAGCCGCTACGCCCGCTGGAACCTAAACGATCTGCCCATCGTGCCGGAAAAATGGCGCCTGCAGCCCCGGCCTTCGGTGACCAAACAGCTGAACGTGATCAAGCGTTTCCTGCACGAAGCCTCTGAAGTGGTTCACGCAGGTGACCCGGACAGGGAAGGGCAACTGCTGGTAGATGAAGTGCTGGACTACCTCGAGCTGGCGCCGGAAAAACGCCAGCAGGTACAGCGCTGCCTGATAAACGACCTCAACCCGCAGGCGGTAGAGCGTGCGATCTCGCGTCTGCGTGCCAACAGCGAGTTTATCCCGCTGTGCGTCTCGGCGCTTGCGCGCGCGCGCGCTGACTGGCTGTACGGGATCAACATGACCCGTGCCTACACCATCCTCGGGCGTAATGCGGGCTATCAGGGGGTACTCTCCGTGGGCCGCGTGCAGACGCCGGTGCTGGGGCTGGTGGTGCGTCGTGATGAAGAGATTGAGAACTTCGTCGCCAAAGATTTCTTTGAAGTGAAAGCGCATATCGTTACGCCTAAGGACGAACGCTTTACCGCCGTCTGGCAGCCGAGCGATGCCTGTGAATCGTACCAGGATGAAGAGGGGCGCTTGCTGCACCGTCCGCTGGCGGAGCATGTGGTTAACCGTATTACCGGTCAGCCTGCCATCGTCACCAGCTATAACGATAAACGGGAATCAGAACCCGCACCGCTGCCATTTTCGCTCTCGGCCTTGCAGATTGAGGCGGCGAAGCGCTTTGGCCTCAGCGCACAAAACGTGCTGGATATCTGCCAGAAGCTCTATGAAACCCACAAGCTGATCACCTATCCGCGTTCGGATAGCCGTTATCTGCCGGAAGAACATTTTGCCGGTCGCCACGCGGTACTGAACGCGATAAGCGTACACGCCGCCGATCTCCTGCCGCAGCCGGTGGTGAACCCGGACACCCATAACCGCTGCTGGGATGATAAAAAGGTGGACGCCCACCATGCAATTATCCCGACGGCACGCGCCAGCCACGTTAACCTGACGGATAACGAAGCGAAGGTCTATAACCTCATCGCCCGTCAGTATCTGATGCAGTTCTGCCCGGACGCGGTGTTCCGCAAATGCGTCATTGAGCTTGAGATTGCCAAAGGTAAGTTTATCGCCAAAGCGCGTTTCCTCGCGGAAGCGGGCTGGCGCACGCTGCTCGGCAACAAAGAGCGTGACGAGGAGAACGACGGTACGCCGCTGCCGGTAGTCGCGAAAGATGACGAGTTATTGTGCGAGAAAGGTGAAGTGGTTGAACGTCAGACCCAGCCGCCACGCCATTTCACCGATGCGACGCTGCTGTCGGCCATGACCGGGATCGCCCGATTTGTGCAGGATAAAGATCTGAAGAAAATCCTGCGCGCCACCGACGGTCTGGGTACGGAAGCGACGCGAGCGGGGATCATCGAACTGTTGTTCAAGCGCGGCTTCCTGGAGAAAAAAGGACGCTATATCCACTCCACGGAGCCGGGCCGGGCGCTCATCCACTCCCTTCCGGAGCTGGCCGCGAGGCCGGACATGACCGCGCACTGGGAATCTGTGCTGACGCAAATCAGTGAAAAGCAGTGCCGCTACCAGGACTTTATGCAGCCGCTGGTGGGGACGCTGTATCAGTTGATCGATCAGGCGCGCAGTACGCCGGTGAAGCGGTTCAGAGGGATGGTTGCGCCGGGTAGCGGTGCGAAGAAGCCCTTTAAAAAGAAAAAGAGCGCGGCAGCTTCTTAAACCGTAGGCCGGGTGGCGGCTTCGCCTTACCCGGCCTACAGGGCGAGAACACAGTGAAAGCTTAAATCACACCCTGCCCAATCATCGCATCCGCCACCTTCACGAATCCGGCTATATTCGCTCCGCGCACGTAGTTAGTTTGCGACGCTTCACCGCCGTACTCCACGCAGGCGTGGTGAATATCCAGCATGATATGGTGCAAACGGGCATCCACTTTCTCCGCCTTCCAGCCAAGACGCGCGGCGTTTTGCGCCATCTCAAGGCCGGAGGTTGCCACGCCGCCCGCATTGGCGGCCTTGCCTGGGGCAAACAGCACGCCCGCTTCGAGGAACAGATCCGTCGCATCGATCGTAGTCGGCATATTCGCCCCTTCGGCCACCGCCTTCACGCCGTTGCCGATCAGCGTGCGCGCGGCGTCCACGTCCAGTTCGTTTTGCGTGGCGCACGGCAGGGCAATATCCACCGGAACACCCCA
Source organism: Enterobacter sp. ZOR0014 (assembly GCF_000798855.1). NCBI lineage: Bacteria > Pseudomonadati > Pseudomonadota > Gammaproteobacteria > Enterobacterales > Enterobacteriaceae > Enterobacter > Enterobacter sp. ZOR0014. The sequence goes on from NZ_JTLF01000364.1 coordinate 37,568, forward strand.
CGGCTGCTTGCCTTCCAGATACGTCAATCCAAATTCCTGGGCATAGTCTGCGAGCCGCCCGTCGCGGCTGGCTTTAATTTCGCACAGGCGCGCCAGTTTTTCTGCCGTAAAGCCCGCTTCATCCACCACCGTGCCACGGGAGTCCGAGGCCGTCACCACGCGGGCGCCAAACTGCATCGCTTTTTCGATAGCGTATTGCGCCACGTTACCGGAGCCGGACACCGCCACGCGCATCCCTTCAAACCCTAACCCGTGACGTTTGAGCATCGCCTCGGTGAAGTAGACCAGACCATATCCGGTCGCCTCCGGGCGAATCAAACTCCCGCCAAACGACAATCCTTTGCCGGTAAAGACGCAGGCGCTGTTGTTGGAAAGCTTTTTCATCATCCCTGCCATAAAGCCCACTTCGCGGGCCCCCACGCCGATATCTCCCGCCGGTACGTCGGTGTCCGGACCAAGGTGGCGCCAGAGCTCGGTCATCAGCGCCTGACAGAAACGCATCACTTCACCTTCGCTTTTCCCCTTAGGATCGAAGTCACTCCCGCCTTTCCCGCCGCCCATCGGCAGGGTGGTGAGCGCGTTTTTAAACGTCTGCTCAAAGCCGAGGAATTTCAGGATCGACAGGTTCACGGAAGGGTGGAAACGCATGCCGCCCTTAAACGGGCCGATGGCGGAGTTAAATTGCACGCGCCAGGCGCGGTTGACCTGGACCTGATTGCGGTCATCCACCCAGGTCACGCGGAACTGGATCACCCGTTCTGGCTCAACCAGACGTTCCAGCAGCGACAGTTGACGATAACGCGGGTTTTCTTCAAGGAAAGGCCACAGGGTGGTCATCACTTCACGAACGGCCTGAGCGAACTCGCTCTGATGCGGGTCGCGCTGCTGAACATGGGCAAGAAAGCTTTCCAGAGAGCGTGTCTGATCCATAGATATAAGAACCCCTTATAGTCATTTATGTATATTGCTTATGCGATTTGTGTTGTTTTTTTGACTATACCACCCGTACTGCTTTGTGAAGCAAGCAGAAATGTAGGGTGAAAGGGAAATTAATGACCCGCGCTGCGTCATAACAAAAAGCGATGATGTGTGAAATTAAAGATTCTGCCCGATTAACCGTTATAGTCATTATCAGGACATAACAGGAAGACAAGTCTATGAATCGTTACGTGATGGCTGCATTTTCGTTGATGTTGACCGCTGGCGCGCAGGCTGACCGCATTCGCCCGGACGTGGAGGTGAATGTCCCGCCGGAGGTCTTTAGCTCCGGCGGCCAGCGTGCGCAACCCTGTAACCAGTGCTGTATCTATCAGGATCAAAATTATTCTGAAGGAGCAGTGGTAAAAGCGGACGGGGTTTTGCTGCAATGCCAGCGTGATGAACGCGCGATCAGCACGAACCCGCTGGTCTGGCGGCGCGTAAAAGAATAAACGCCTCCAGCAGCGGAATATCCGCCGGGGCCAGGTCGTAGCTCAACGCCTCTTCCGGCGTGCACCACGCCAGCGCGCTGTGGTAGTGTGCGGTTAACGCTCCGCTAAAGGCAGGAACATACCAGGCGTGCAGGTGGATTAACCGCTGCGACACTTCGCGCTGGTGGCTTGCCACATACTGCACGGGCTGCGCCTCAATACCCAACTCTTCACGCAGCTCGCGGATTAGCGCCTGAGGCTGGGTTTCACCGGCCTCGACTTTTCCGCCAGCGAATTCCCACATTCCCGGTTGATCGGCGTGAGCAGGGCGCTGCGCCAGTAAAATTTTGTCGTCTTTTTCGATGATGGCCGCAACGACATCGACTGTTTTTAGCATGGTCGTCAATACTTGATAGCGAAAAACGACATATTATCGTGCCCTTTCAAAGAGTCCAGTCATCAGGAGAAACAGGTGAAAGAGTCGTCCACCTGGGTAGAACCCATCCCAACCCTTCCGGCGAGCGTAAAACCGATTGCCGCCATGCAGCGAAAACACTTTGGTGCAGTCCTGAATCCCACGCGCTGGTGGGGGCGCATGCCGCGTCTGTTCTGGCTGGTCGCATTGTTTGTCGGTTTTCTGGAGCGAAGAAACGCGCGCCTGACGCCGCAACTCCGCTCGCTGCTGATGACGCGGGTATCGCAGCTGTGCCACTGTGCTTTTTGCATTGATGCTAACAGCCTGCGTCTGGCCGAGCGCAGCGGGGCGCTGGATAAAGTCCAGGCCGTGAGCGACTGGCCAGACTCTGACCTGTTCAGTGAACAAGAGCGCGCGGCGCTGGCCTATGCTGAGGCGGTCACCGCCACGCCGCCCAGGGTGGATGAAGCAATCAAAACGGCGCTGAAACGCCACTTTACCGATGAGGTTATTACTGAAATGACGGCGCTCATCGCCTTTCAGAATCTCTCCGCCCGCTTTAACGCCGCGCTGGATATCCCGGCGCAGGGGCTGTGCGCCACGTTTAAAGGGAAGCCTGATGCTTGACCGTCACCTGCACCCACGGATAAAACCCGCGCTGAATCGTCTGGTCTCTGCGCTGGATAAGCCGGGCATTACGCCCGACGGACTTACCCTGGCGGGGTTTGCCATCGGCCTGCTGACGTTGCCATTTCTGGCCCTCGGCTGGTACCCGGCAGCACTGGTCGCCATCCTCCTGAACCGCCTGCTGGATGGTCTGGACGGTGCGCTGGCGCGCCGGAGAGGGCTCACGGATGCGGGAGGGTTTCTGGATATCGCGCTCGATTTCCTGTTCTATGCGCTGGTGCCGTTTGGCTTTGCGCTGGCGGCACCTGAGCAGAATACGCTGGCTGCCGCCTGGCTGCTGTTCGCATTTATTGGCACCGGGAGCAGCTTTCTGGCCTTTGCGGCACTGGCGGCGAAGCACAATATCGACAACCCCGGCTATGCGCACAAGTCGTTTTACTACATCGGCGGGTTAACGGAGGGGACGGAGACCATCGTGCTGTTCGTGCTCTGCTGCCTGTTTCCGGCCCATTTTGCCGTGTTCGCGTGGATATTTGGCGCGTTGTGCTGGCTGACCACCACAACGCGCATCTGGAGCGGTTATGTGACGCTAAAGTCACTCAAACCTTAACGCGTACTCTCGGGCCCGCGCTCACCGCGGGAGACCGGGTTCTGCGGGTGACTGCTCCATTCATACCAGCCGCCGTCATAGACGGCGACGTTCTTCCAGCCCATCGCCCGGGCGTACATAAAGGTTTCAGCCGCTCGCCAGCCGGTGCCGCAGTAAAAGGCGACGTGCTGCTCCGGCAGGATATCCCACGTTTTCCACATGGCGGTGATGTCGTCGGCGCTGCGCATGGTGCCGTCCGGGTTGTGGAAATCTTCCATGTGGGTGGCATCGCTTCCCGCGTGGCCCCAGCGGGCGCCGGCAATGTCACCTTTTGGTTTGATGTAGCTGTAGCCGCTGGTTTCGCCGATAAATTCCGGCCACGAACGAATACTGACGAGAGAGGCATCCTGGCGGTGCAGCATACCGCGCGCCTGTTCCATATCCACCATCAGTTGCGGCTGACCAGGGATCGGTGCGCCAAAATCAGGGGCGGGTTTCACTTTCCCTGGCGTACCGCGTTCAACCGGCAGACCCGCATCTGACCACGCCTTCCAGCCGCCATCGAGTATGCGCACATCCTTCACGCCTGCATACAGCATAATCTGCGCCACGCGCGCGGCGGCGTAAACGTCACGACCATACAAAATGACGGTGGTATCGTGACGGATCCCGTGCTTCGCCAGCATCGCTTTCAGCTTGTCGTCGGAGACTTTATTCCACAGCGGCTCGCTTTCCACTTCGTTGGTGTCGATGTATCCCGCGCCGGGAATATGGTTCAGCAGATAAAACTTCGGCGCACCCCAGGCCGCTTCTATGACTTTCCATTCACCCGCGGGCGCGGCTGTCACCGGTTTACCCTGCTGGAGCTGGTGGATCCACTGCGGATAGACCAGCTGTTCAAAGTGCGGCAGACGCTGCAGGCGGTCCGGGGTTTGCAGGGCATCGCTGAGCAGCGAGATAGCGTGATATCCGGCTTTCTCCAGGCGCGCTTTCACCGCAAGGTTGGCGCTATCGTCGCCGTACAGCGCGACAGGCGTCGCAGGCGAAAGCTGATGCTGTTTAGCCCAGCGCGCCAGCTGTTCGTCGCTCATTGCGTCAAGCCAGCTGGCCGCAAGGTTGAGCGCTGCGGGTTCATGCCCGGAAGGACCGCTGAGGGTCTGCGGCCAGCCGTTGTAGAACGCGCTGGCGCGGGTGTCGACAGGCGTACCGTGCTGCGCCTGAAGCTGGGACAGCGTGAGTGAATTGGCCATTTCAGCCGCCTGAGAGGAAAACGAAGCGAGGCCGCAGAGCAGGGCCAGCGCGGTCAGTTGAGAAACACGTTTCATCGAATAACCTGACGTCAGTAAAAGAGGGGGGCATTGTCGTCTCTCCCGAAACGGAAAACATTGCGTTAGCACATTATTGCCAGCGAGAAATCTCAATCACCTCGCCGGCGGGCGGAATATCGTCCTCATCATGGGTGACCAGCACCACCGGAATATTGCGCGCCCGGACGGTGTCAAACACCCAGGCCCGAAACGTCGTGCGTAATGCTTTATCGAGGCGACTGAAGGGCTCATCCAGCAGCAGTGCCTGCGGTTCAGCGAGCAGGGCGCGCAGCAGACTCACCCGGGCGCGCTCACCGCCGGAAAGGGTTGCCGGGTCGCTGGCGTAACGGTCGCCAAGCCCGGCGGAATTCAGCGCCAGCTCGACGGCTTCCCGACGTGCGCGTCCGGCGATCCGCTCAGGCAACGCCAGCAGCAAATTTTGTCCGACGCTGAACGCGTCAAACAGCAGCGCATCCTGAAAGAGAATGCCCAGCCCGCGAGATTCGACGGGAAGGCCGTCGCAGCGACGCTCATCGAGCCACAGCTCGCCCCGTGCCTGAAAATCATCTGACAGCGCGCCGACCATCCAGGAAAAAAGGGTCGATTTTCCGCTGCCGGAGGGACCCATCAGGGTGACGATCTCCCCGCGGGGAACGCAAAAATTGACCTCGCGGAAAAGCGGTTCGATGGTGAGACCCTTTACCTTCAACATTAACGTAATCCCTGACGATAGCGGCCCGCAAGCCGGGAGAAGAGTGAAGCCAGACCGAACACCGTGCCCGTGACCAGCAGTAAACCCAGCGCCCGGTTAGCGAGAACCGGGATGCTGCCCCCGCTGCTGAGCGCGACGGTCTCGGTGGTCAGCGTGGCGAAACGACCTGCGCCCAGCCACAGCGTCGGCATATATTGCGCCATGCTGACTGAAAAACCGGTGGCAAAGGCCAGCAGCGCAGGGCGCACCAGCAGAGGGCATTTCAGCAGGCAGAAGATTTTTGCCCGCCGCCAGCCGAGCGTCCTGACGGTAAGAATAAGCCGGGGATCGAGCCTTTGCCAGGCCGGTTGCAGCACCAGCAGCATCCAGGGGAGTACCCAGAGCAGATGGCTCCAGAGCACGGCGGCATAGTGCCCGTCGAGGCCCAGATGTAACGCAATGGCATATTGCCCCGTGACCAGCGGTAGCGCCGGGAGCGCGAGCGGTAACCACACCCACGGAGCGCCTCGCTGCGGCCCCCATTCCAGCCAGAGAAAAATGACGATCAGGGCGACAAGGCTCGACAGCAGACCGAAAGAAAGGCTGGTACTCACCGGGCCAACATCGTCCCGTTGGGCCAGCATCAACAGCACCGCAGCGCAAAGTATCCCGCACGCGGGCAGAAAGCCGCTGAATACACGCTCTGGCAGGGCGAGATGAGACCTGTGGCGTGCGCCCGTCGGATGTGCAAACGTGCGACGCCACACCTTCCACAGCCCGTAGCCCAGCGCAGCAAGCGCGGCCAGCAGCAGAAGGAGAAGCAGGCACAGCAGCGTCCCTTTTGCCTGCTGCTGTACGTCTCCCTGGCTCAGCCACTGCCAGGCCAGCACGGCCAGCGTCGGCGGGTTACCGGGCCCGAGAACGATCGCCACGTCCACGACGGACAGCGACCACGCCAGCACCGCCAGCATCACCGCGCCGAGTACCGGCGCGATCGCCGGAAGGAGCAGATGTTC
>NZ_JTLF01000009.1:0-11316 GCF_000798855.1 Enterobacter sp. ZOR0014
GCGGTTGAAGGCGCGAAGCAATAAGTTTTTTATCGTATGAAAAACGGGCCTTTCGGCCCGTTTTTTTTATCCTGCTACCTTAACGTTCGCTGCCGCCGCTTTTGCGCGTGCGATGGCCTCGTCGACGTTATTCCCGGTTGCTAACGCCACGCCCAGACGACGGGTGCCGTCGATCTCCGGCTTACCGAACAAACGTACCTGTAACCCGGCGCCCGTTGCGCCCTCGACGTTATCAAACGTCACGTTCTGACTGGTCAGCTGCGGCAGGATCACCGCCGAGGCCGCCGGGCCGTACTGACGAATACCGCCAACCGGCAGGCCAAGGAAGGCGCGAACATGCAGGGCGAACTCGGAGAGATCCTGCGATATCAACGTCACCATCCCGGTGTCATGCGGGCGAGGGGAGACTTCGCTGAAAATCACCTCGTCGCCGCAGACAAACAGCTCCACGCCGAACAGACCGTAACCACCTAACGCCAGAACGGTTTTACGGGCGATATCCTGGGCACGTTCCAGCGCCAGGGCGCTCATCTGCTGTGGCTGCCAAGATTCGCGGTAATCGCCATCCTCCTGGCGGTGACCAATCGGATCGCAGAAATGGACGCCATCCACGGCGCTGACGGTAAGCAGGGTGATTTCGAAATCAAACTTCACCACCCCCTCGACGATCACGCGGCCAGCTCCGGCACGGCCACCCTGTTGCGCATAATCCCAGGCTTTGTCCAGCGTGCTGCTGTCGCGGATAAAACTCTGTCCTTTTCCGGAGGAGCTCATCACCGGCTTAATGATGCACGGGTAACCCATCTCATCGACGGCCTGCAGGAATGCGGTTTTATCGCCCGCAAAACGGTAGCTTGAAGTGGGCAGCCCCAGCTCCTCTGCCGCCAGGCGGCGAATGCCTTCGCGGTTCATGGTCAGTTTCGCTGCGTTGGCGCAAGGCACCACGCGCTGACCTTCCTGCTCAAGCGCGATCAGCGTATCGGTCGCGATAGCTTCAATCTCCGGCACCACAAAATCCGGTTTCTCCTGCGTGATGAGTGTCCGCAGAGCTTCTCCGTCCAGCATGTTAATCACATAAGAACGATGGGCAACATGCATGGCGGGCGCGTCGGCGTAGCGGTCTACGGCAATCACTTCTACCCCTAAACGCTGGCACTCAATGGCGACTTCTTTCCCCAGCTCGCCCGATCCTAACAGCATCACACGCGTCGCCGCAGGTCGCAGCGCGGTTCCTAAACGAGTCATAACATTCCCCCTGAAAAAGATGCGCGCAGTATAAACGAAAACGTTTGCGTCTGTCTTGCGCAGGGCAAAAGGGCCGACGAGAAATTTGCGCTTCTTTAGCCTCGACGGACATTTCCTGACGCCTGCTCGCTTACGCTGTGGAAATGTTAACCGTTAAGTGAGGGAAACCATGTCAGGCTGGTTAAATCAACTGCAATCCATGTTAGGGCAGAAAACATCAGGTTCCGGCGACCAGGGGCTCAGCAAACTGCTGGTACCGGGGGCGCTCGGAGGGCTGGCAGGGCTGCTGGTCGCCAATAAATCCTCACGTAAGCTGCTGGCAAAGTACGGTACCGGCGCCTTGCTGGCCGGTGGCGGCGCTATCGCCGGTACCGTGCTGTGGAATAAGTACAAGGATAGGGTACGCGCGGCGCACCAGGATGAACCCCACTTTGGGGAGGAGACTTCGCCGCTGGATCTACGTACGGAGCGGCTCATTCTTGCGCTGGTGTTTGCCGCAAAAAGCGACGGGCATATTGATGATAAAGAACGAGCGGCTATCGAGCAGCAGATGCGAGAAGCCGGCGTGGAGGAGCAGGGCAGAACGCTGGTGGCGCAGGCCATTGAGCAGCCGCTCGATCCGCAGCGTCTGGCGCAAAGCGTGCAGAATGAGGAAGAGGCGCTGGAACTCTATTTCCTGAGCTGTGCCGCCATTGATATTGACCACTTTATGGAACGCAGCTATCTCAACGCCCTGGGCGATGCGTTGAAAATTCCTCAGGATGTTCGCGAGGGGATCGAGCAGGATATCCGGGAGCAAAAACAGACGCTACAGGGCTAGCTATCGCTGATGTAGCCATGTTTCGCTTGCATCATGCGCGGGTTTTGCCAACCTTATAGGGTGTAAAACTTAAAAGAATGATGTCATGCCACCGAAAGCCCGACGTACTCCGTATGCGATCACCACCCATGGCGATACGCGTATAGATAACTATTACTGGCTACGGGACGATTCACGTTCCCGCCCAGAGGTACTCGACTACCTGCATGAAGAAAACGATTACGGTCGCAAGGTCATGTCCAGCCAGCAGGCGCTTCAGGACCAGCTGCTGAACGAAATGGTGCAGCGCATTCCTCAGCGCGATATCTCCGCGCCCTGGACCAAAAACGGCTATCGTTATCGGCATATCTACGAGCCCGGCAGTGAATATCCCATCTATCAGCGACAGTCGGTATTAAGCGCCGAGTGGGATGAATGGGATATTCTGCTGGATGCCAACCAGCGTGCCGCCCACAGCGAGTTTTATACGCTGGGCGGTATGTCCATCTCCCCGGATAACACCATTATGGCGCTGGCGGAGGATTATCTCTCCCGTCGTCAGTATGGCCTGCGATTCCGCAATCTGGAAACCGGTAACTGGTATCCGGAAATGCTGGAAAACGTCTCCCCGGATTTTGTCTGGGCGAACGATTCCGAGACGGTCTACTACGTTAAAAAGCACGCCGCCACGCTGCTGCCTTATCAGGTGTGGCGCCACAGTGTAGGCACGGACTCCGCCGATGACGAACTGGTGTATGAGGAGAAAGACGAAACGTTTTATGTCAGCCTGCATAAAACGTCCTCACGCCACTATGTGATTATTTTCCTTGCCAGCGCTACCACCTCAGAAGTGCTACTGCTGGATGCCGAACTGCCTGATGCCCAGCCGCTCTGCTTTCTGCCGCGCCGAAAAGACCATGAGTACAGTCTGGATCACTTCCAGCACAGCTTTTATCTGCGCTCAAACCGCGAGGGGAAAAACTTTGGCCTGTATAAGACCAAGGTGCGCGACGAGCGCAAGTGGGAGGTGCTTATTCCCGCGCGGGAACAGGTGATGCTCGAAGGGTTCACGCTGTTTACCGACTGGCTGGTGGTGGAAGAGCGTCAGCGGGGGTTGACCAGTATCCGGCAAATCAACCGCAAAACGCGCGAGGTGATAGGGATCGCGTTTGACGACCCGGCCTACGTCACCTGGATTGGTTTTAATCCTGAGCCTGAATCGTCCCGGCTGCGCTATGGCTACTCGTCGATGACCACGCCGGATACGCTGTTCGAACTGGATATGGATACCGGCCAGCGCCAGGTGTTGAAGCAAACAGAAGTGAAGGGATTTGAATCCGACAATTATCGTAGCGAACACCTGTGGGTTACCGCGCGCGATGGTGTCGAGGTGCCGGTTTCGCTCGTGTATCACAAGGCGCATTTTCAGAAAGGTAAAAACCCTATCCTGGTTTACGGCTACGGCTCCTATGGTTCCAGCATGGATGCCGACTTCAGCAGCAGCAGATTAAGTCTGCTCGATCGCGGCTTTGTTTTTGCCATCGCTCATATTCGCGGCGGCGGTGAGCTGGGCCAGCACTGGTATGAAGACGGGAAGTTCCTGAAAAAGCAAAACACGTTCAATGATTATCTCGACGTTTGCGACGCCTTAATTGAACAAGGCTATGGCGATCCGCAGCTCTGCTTTGGCATGGGCGGCAGCGCGGGCGGCATGCTGATGGGCGCTGTGATCAATCAGCGTCCCGAGCGTTTTAAGGGCATCGTTGCGCAGGTACCGTTTGTTGATGTGGTCACCACCATGCTCGACGAATCTATTCCGCTGACGACCGGGGAGTTTGAAGAGTGGGGGAATCCACAGTATGAAATCTATTATCGCTATATGAAAGCGTACAGCCCGTACGATAACGTGGAAGCGAAAGCCTACCCGCACATGCTGGTGACCACCGGTTTGCACGATTCACAGGTGCAGTACTGGGAACCGGCGAAATGGGTGGCGAAGCTGCGGGAACTGAAAACCGACGACAACCTGCTGCTGCTCTGTACCGATATGGACTCCGGGCACGGAGGGAAGTCGGGGCGGTTTAAATCTTATGAAGGGGTGGCGCTGGAATACGCCTTTTTGATCGGCCTGGCGCAGGATACGCTTCCAGGCCAGGCTGAACGTTAAGCTTCACCCAGATAATGCTTCAGGGTTAAGCGTAGCTCCGGGCTCATCTTGTCGAGGTTGTTATACAGCCAGCGCAGATAGCCTGGATCTTTATCCGCAATATCCGATACTGCTCTCCCGCGGTATTTTCCGAAGGTGAACGTCGTCAGCAGTGCAGGACGGCCGGTAATCGTCGCCATATCATCCGGTGTCCAGCCGGAAGTATTCATAATATCGATCAGCAGCGCAGCGGTGATATAGCAGTCATACAGCGCGCGGTGATGGTGAAGCCCTTCAGGCGTTCTGACGCTGAGCTTGCGGGATTTATACAGCGCCATATTGCTGTATTTGATCCCCGGCCACAGGCGACGCGCCAGCTTCATGGTGCAAATCCATTCCCCGGGCATGTCGGGGAGAACCCGACGGTCGAAGCTGGCATTGTGGGCGACATACCACGGGCTGCCATAGTAGTGCGGGATAACGTCTTCTATCCAGGGTTTATCCGCCACCATTGTTTCAGTGATGCGATGGATAGCCATGGCCTGCGGGCTAATAGGGCGATCGGGCCGCACCAGATGGCTCATCGGGTTGACTATTTTTCCGTCAACGACGTCGACCGAGGCCACCTCCACAATTCCGCCCTGAAGATCGCAAGTTTCGGTATCAATGACGCGCAGCATGAAAATCTCCTGAGCTTAAAACGCTTAGCCTAAAGGAATGATATCGCCTTGCCAACCCTGTCGGTTAAGCGTGCCGGTCAACAGCAGCTCGCCTTTATCCGCCCGCACGATCAACTGGCCTTTTTCATCCCATAATGCGCTGCCGGTGCTGGCGTTCGCCATTAATACCGCAATGGCATATTTGTGTGCAAAGCGTTGCAGGGTGCTGATGGACTGCCGCCAGCGGTTGTCCCTTACCGACTGGCTGCTGGTGAACAGCGTTGCCTGCGGATCGAGATTGGGGGAATCGCCCTGCGCATCAATGATGGTGAGCTGTTTATCCCCCGGAACCAGGCTCGCACCGCCGCCTTGCGGATAGCGCACGATGTTCTGGCGAGAGGGCGTAAAGAGCACGAGACCTTTCTGACGCTGGCCATTCCGCTCAAGGGGAAGCCCGGCAATAACGCTAATCTGGTAAAAATGTGCCGCATCAAGCAAGGGTTCCAGCTGCGCGTCGCACGGTGGGGGAGGTAACGTCGTTGTGCCTGAGCCGGTTAAGGAGAGTTCCGGGAAGACCAGCAGATCGCACTGCTGCTGTGCCGCTTCGGCAATGAAGCGTAGGTGATGGGTAACGTGCTCATCAACACTGTGATACTGCCCGCCATACTGGGCTGCCGCTATATTCCATTGTGACATCGTGACTTCCTTATACACTGAGTCGCAGGGATTTAAGAATACACCTAATTTAATCAGGGTTTTCTTATCCTGCCAGATTTCGCGTAAGGAAGTGTAACGACTCGTTAAGCTTATTTAACTTTAGGCTCGTACGGCAGACGAGAGAGGTTGACCGAAGCGAGACGGTGAGCAATTAATCTTTCCCGGAACCAGTCGCGCAAATGGGCGGGTTGTTCCCGTTCCACAACTTCAGCCACGATGGGCATGTTGTAACGCTCTTTGAACGCAACGCCAGCGGCTGCGAGATCGACATTCACTTTATCCATCTCGTCCTGAGGAAGGGCGGCCAGATTGATTTTCATTTCCTTCTCCTGTTTATGCGGCGGCAACGTTACCGCGATTGCGCGACGATGACAAGCGGAGGTGGGATGATCCTCGACTCGTCTATTATACAGCGTTATTCTTTAGCATACAGACATAACAAAAAGGAATGATCGCGATGGGGTTATCCACTTCCCGCACGGTATGCGCGCTGGTTTTTCTGGCATCAGTCGTTATCTCACCTACTGTGCTGGCGCATGCGCATCTTAAACAGCAGAGCCCGGCAGCAGACAGCGTGGTGAGCGCTCCGCAGTCACTGACGCTGAATTTTTCGGAAGGTATCGAACCGGGATTTAGCGGTGTGGTGGTGACGGATGCGCACAAGCAGGTCGTCAAAACGGGAGCCGTAACGCGAGACGAAAAGAACAAGGCTCAACTGATCGTTCCGCTGGCGCAAACGCTGGCGACCGGAACCTACCGGGTGGACTGGCATGTGGTTTCCGTCGACGGCCACAAAACCAAAGGCAGCTATCACTTTAGCGTGAAATAGCATGCTGGCACTGGTCTATGTTGGGTTGCGCTTTATCCATTTCGCGGCGCTGATGCTCGTTTTTGGTAATGCGCTATACAGCGTCTGGTTGGCGCCTTCCTCTCTCCATCGTCTGATGGCTCTGCGTTTCGCGCTACAGCAGCGGGTGGCATCTTTAATCACCCTGGCCGCTGCGCTTCTGATGTTCATGCTTCAGGGCGGATTAATGGGCGATGGCTGGGGAGATGTGTTTAACCCGCAAGTCTGGCACGGCGTACTGGGGACGCAGTTTGGCAGCGTCTGGCTGTGGCAAATTATCCTGGCTTCCATTACGGTTGCTGCCGCGTGGCTTGCGCCGCTGAAAGGCTCCCGGCTGCTACTGCTCGCAATGGGGCAGTTTGTCCTGCTGGCAGGGGTAGGCCACGCGACGATGAACGAAGGTCCGTTGGGGGCTGTGCAGCGTCTCAATCATGCCGTTCATCTGTTATGTGCCGCAACCTGGCTCGGCGGATTACTGCCGCTGCTGTTCTGCATGCATCTGGCAAAAGGGCGCTGGCAGAACGCGGCCATCTACACCATGATGCGTTTCTCACGCGTAGGCCACTATGCCGTCGCGGGCGTGCTGCTCACAGGGACGATCAATTCGCTCTTGATTCTGGGCGTCCATATTCCCTGGCAGGCTGGCTACGTGCAGCTTTTATTGTTCAAATGTGCGCTGGTGGCGTTGATGGTGGCAATTGCGCTGGCAAATCGGTATTTTCTGGTGCCACGGTTTCGTCCGGATTCCGGGTGGGCACAACAGCTTTTTATCAGGATGACACAGGCAGAAGTGGTGCTGGGAGCGCTGGTTCTGGCAGCGGTCAGCCTGTTCGCCACCTGGGAACCCTTCTGACAAGGTTAACTAACATATGAAAAAAACAGTACTTTCGCTCTTATTGCTGGCCTGCACGGGGAGCGCTCTGGCCGCGCCGCAGGTGATCACCGTCAGCCGTTTTGAAGTGGGTAAAGACAAGTGGGCGTTTAATCGCGAAGAGGTGATGCTGACCTGTCGTCCGGGCCATGCGTTATACGCGATCAACCCGAGTACGCTGGTGCAATACCCGTTGAATGAGGTTGCAGAGCAGCAGGTGGCCAGTGGCAAGAGCAGCGGCCAGCCCATCAGCGTGATCCAGATTGATGACCCGGCTCACCCAGGGCAGAAGATGAGCCTGACACCGTTTATCGAACGCGCTGACAAGCTCTGCTAGCGTTCAGGTTTCCAATAAAAAACCGCAGATGCTTGCGAAAGCACTGCGGTTTTTTGTTTTTGATGATGATTTAACGCTTTTTTTCTGGCCGCTTTAACTGTGGACTGGAAAACCTGGCGTCGTCATCTATTCTTAAAAGGCAAGGCGACTTAGCCTGCATTAATGCCAACTTTTAGCGCACGGCTCTCTCCCAAGAGCCATTTCCCTGGACCGAATACAGGAATCGTATTCGGTCTCTTTTTATCTGTATGTTTCTCAAAGGAGTTCTTCGGTTATGCTCCGAAGCTCCAGATAATAGCTGGACAACTCCCTGTCTTCTCCAAACCATAACATACTCAGGACTGCGTACGTCCAGAGTTTTTTGAGATCTTTGTTAAAATTTTTTGACCAGGCAAAAGGGGGGGCCAGTAGGACGTTGGCGAACCCGCTCCCCGTCCCGCTGAAAATCCAGCAATCATAAGTCAAATAATGAAATCTCTGAAGCTCACTTTATTATTAACAAGATACTCAGGAAAGTTTTGAGCTGTCAGCTCTTGCTTGATTAACTTCCTGTCTCGTCCCCAGATATCTTCCGCGTTTTTTATCACCTTCATAATATGTTCTGGATTGTTAAACTCAGGAAGATCATATTCAGTATGGGATATTGTGGACATTTTTTCAGAAATGCGTTCAGGCGTCATAACCCATGAGAAGTGCCATCCACCATTGTCAATAATTCGATTGTTTAACTTAAACCAGTTCCATTTAAACCATGACCAGTTTTTAACTTTCCTGGTGCGTTTGAGGTTTCTGAATGATTCAGGTTCACCGCCAAAAAAATCAACGAGATTTTTATATTTTGTGGCTCTCGGCAATTTACATTTTCTCGGCGTATTATCGTTATTAAAGACCTGCAGGTTAAACTGATAATTATAAAAGTTTTGATATAGGGTTGTGCAGAGCCTATTTGGGTTTATAGATGCGATAACCGAAGGTGAGAAGATCTCATCAACATCGGAAATTAAAATCAAATCATCATCTTCGGCATGCTTCAAACCTTGCATAATGGCATTTCTCTGTGCAGCTTCATTCGCCCATGCATCCACAACAAGACCATCATGTTGCCCGGTGATAGCATCTTGAATCTGCTTTTCATCGTCAGATGTTTTCATAATAGGTTTTTCGTCATGCACAACGTAAATAATTTTATCTTCGAATTGACGATATTTATTTATGTCAAAGTGCAGTTGCCGCTTCTTGCCGGTAAAAGTATGCGTTGATTCAACGATAACAAAGCGATCAACCACATCCCCTAGAGTATTCAGCCTGATATCCAATAGCATATCTTCGTCGTAATACAAGAAGCAGTCATAAACCATCATCGAAGTCCTTAATTTTTCCGTCTACGTCGCGTTTTTTCCAACGCATTAGCTTGTTTCATTTCATACAATGCTAACTGAGCACCCTACACATAAGCAAGGGTGCTCGGCTTGATAAGTCTTTTTTTAAACAGCGTGAATACTTTGTAATGTTAGCGGAAGTGCTTGTTGCGGTTAAAAGCGGGATTTTACCGACGCCTCAATTTCATCAAGCAATTCAAAACGACGGCGGTATTCCGCACGCTTCTTGCTCGCGATCTCGTCGAGAGATTTGCGTTCCATCTGCAGCGGGAGCTGCCAGCAGAAGCCGGAGACCTTTTTACCGCCCAGAGAATCCCAGAATTCGTCATAGCTGGCGTGGAAATGGCGGCCTTTGCTGAGGCGATAGCGCAATGCGCGGAAAACGTGTCCCTCGTCGCTGACGGCAAAAATCGCCTTAACAGATGACTGTAAGGCCAGCTGGAAAAGAACTTCCATCAGCACGCGTTTAGGGAACAGGCCGTGACAGGCGCGGGTGGATTGTTTAATGACGTCCCGCGACACGCAGCGGCGGGGGCCCTGAAGCCCGCCAATCACTATTACGCGTTGTCCGTTGCTGCGGGCTACGCTAAAGGTCAGGCTGGCAAGCAAAGTATCCTCGTTATCGCGCAGCCACAGTGTGCTCTCACCTTCGCGCTCGGCTTTCCCGGCAGAGGATGCATTAACCGTATAGATCACGCCCTCTTTTGCATGGAACTGAACAACGGTTTGTTCCTGCGGGCTGGTCAGCGCCTGGGCGAGGGCGCGCTCTTTCAGGCTATCGATCCAGTAATAATGGTTAACGATAGCGTCGGCGCGATCGTTCGCGGTCAGGCCACGCATCAGATACTGCCGATGGGTCTTGCTGGGCAATGTAATTTGAGCGGCGAGAAGTTTGTCGAAATCGTCACGCCCTGAAAGGGCTTCCAGCATGCGACGGGTGGAAGACCAGAACAGAAGCGAACGTAAAAGGAACTTCAGCCGATAATCGCGTTTCCGCCAGATGGGTCCCGGGACACGTTCGCCGTTCACCAGCTCGGAAATTATATTTGTGCGATGTGGGTAGAACACATCGTTATGCAGGTGTGTATTAGACACGTGAAGATCCCTCGTTTTTTTCTGCCTCTATTCTAAGGAGCCAGGAATAAGGGATTAATAGCGTGAGGATCTTTATTTCTGGTTGGTTTACCGTTTGTTTGACTTTGTAAGGACCGCTCCCGTCTTTTGCATTTTATACGGCGGCTATACTGTTTAAAGGAGGCCTTATGTATCAGCGAATAGAGGGTGGGATGTGGCGTCACGTCTGGGTTGTCAGCGATATACATGGCTGTTATCACTGGCTTATGGACGAACTGAAACGCCGCCATTTTAATCCGTATGAGGATTTGCTTATTTCCGTTGGCGATTTGATCGATCGCGGTCCTGACAGCGTAAAAACACTGCAGCTCATCAATGAGAAATGGTTCAGAGCCGTGCGGGGTAACCATGAGCAAATGGCAATGGATAGTCTGGACAATAATGATTCTGCGCTGTGGGCGATGAATGGTGGAGTGTGGTTTACGCGCCTTGATCGCGAGCAGCAGGCGCTGGCGCGAACGTTACTAAACGCCTGCCGCGAATTGCCGCATATTATCGAGATAACCTGCGCAAACGGTCTCAATGTTATTGCGCACGCAGATTACCCCGCCGCGGAATACCGCTGGCAAAAACCGGTGAGCGCCCAGCGCGTGCTGTGGGATCGCGACAGGTTGATGGGCTTTATGGTGGGCAAAGGGCAGGGGATTAGCGGTGCGGATCATTTCTGGTTCGGGCATACGCCCGTCGACAGGCGGTATGATTTTGATAACCTGCACTATATTGATACCGGAGCGGTGTTCGACGGTTACTTCACGCTGGCACAGCTACAGTAATAAATAACCCGCCTTCGGGCGGGTTCTCTTAGGTCAGGCAAGGCGCATGACCCAGGCATCGGTTTTGCTATCGTAATGCTCACGGTAAAGAACAGAGTGTTCGCCATCAAGTATCGCCGGGACGCTGGTATCCGCATCCCATGCGTCGAGTTGCATGCACAAATCCGGGTCGGATTTGCAGGGAATACTTAACGTTCGATCGCCTTGTGCTTCGCCGCGCAGCTCTGCGTCGTCGATCTCAAAAGCGCCAATACGCACGCTGGTTTTCGTCATAGTGCTCTCCGGGTCGGTTTTCAGAATCTGGTATGACCAGTATGGGCATCCATTTTTGATCGTAGACAAGGAGAGCAAAATCGCCAGTAAAAAAATGCGCTTTTTTTAGTCGGTGGGACTGTTACCCGTAAACAAC